>JAHFBW010000007.1 GCA_023249845.1 Candidatus Eiseniibacteriota bacterium | reverse complement strand
CAGAACTCGTGTCTATGGATGCAGCGACCGGTGACTTGGCTTCACTGCAAGCCTCATGCCCTCGTCCACGCAGACCGACTTCTACGATAGGACCACGACCTAGCGCGGCGGCATGACTACTTTCGGACTCGGGTGCCCCGCGTCGGCGCGACATTTCTACAAAACGCCCCTCAAATGACCGTCTTCTCGGCACCTGTCGGCTCGCGGCCGCCGACTATGTCTCCGGCGGATCGAGCGCAGCAGAAGCGCCGCCGCGCGATGCGTGCCCTGAGGCCTGGTATACCTTGAGGCGTGCGTAGAGTGTCTTGAGACTGATGCCCAAGACGTTTGCGGCCTGTGATTTGTCGCCGCCGAGTCGCTCCAGCGTCCCGAGGATGAGCTGGCGCTCGACGTCCTCGATGGACGACCCGATCGGGACGTGGAGCACGGGCGCCGCGCCAGGGGAGAGCGTGGCAGGTCCGTTCATGGGCCCCGGGAACAGCTCGGGCCCCACCACCGTGTCCGCGAGGATGGCCGCACGCTCCACGGCGTTCTTGAGCTCGCGGACGTTTCCGGGCCAGCGCTGGGACGAGAGCCGGGCCCTCGCCTCCGGTGAGAGCCGCTTCTGCGTGCTCTCGCGGGCGTTGACCTGGGCGAGGAAGTGCTCGGCGAGGAGCTCGATGTCCTCGACCCGCTCGCGAAGCGGCGGCAGCGGCAACGGGAACACGTTGAGGCGATAGAACAGGTCCTCGCGCAGGTGCCCGCTGCGGACCGCCGTGGCCGGGTCGCGATTGGTGGCGGCGATGACCCGCACGTCCACCGGCACCACGCCGGAGCCCCCCACGCGCAGGATCGTGCCGGTCTCCAGGACGCGCAGCATCTTGGCCTGCACCTCGCCCGGCATCTCGAACACCTCGTCCAGGAACAGCGTCCCGCCGTTCGCCTCCTCGAAGTAGCCGCGCCGGCGGCTCTCGGCCCCGGTGAAGCTCCCCTTCTCGTGGCCGAACAGTTCACTCTCGATGAGCGATTTCGTGATCGCGGCGCAGTTGACCGCGAGGAACGGCCGGTCGCGGCGGCGGCTCAGCGCGTGGATGGTCTCGGCGGCGACCTCCTTGCCCGTGCCGCTCTCACCCGTCAGCAGCACACCCGCCTCGGTGGGCGCGACGCGTTCGATCAGGTCGTAGACGCGCTGCATTGCCGGCGTGCGGCCGACCAGGCGGCCGAAGCGACCAAGCTGGCGCAGTTCGCGGCGCAGGCGGTTCAGCTCCAGT
Source organism: Candidatus Eiseniibacteriota bacterium (assembly GCA_023249845.1). Taxonomy (GTDB): domain Bacteria; phylum Eisenbacteria; class RBG-16-71-46; order RBG-16-71-46; family RBG-16-71-46; genus JAIOPA01. The sequence continues at coordinate 30,073 of JAHFBW010000007.1, read as the reverse complement.
TTGAAGCCGCGCGTGCGCGCGACACCGGCGAGGATGCTCTTCAGGCGCGCGCGATCGATGGGCTTGGTAAGATAGTCGAGCGCGCCCTCGCGCAGCGCCTGCACTGCGGACGGTACGCTCGCGTTGCCGGTGACGACGATGATCTCGGAACCGGCCCGCACCGACTCGTCGTGGAGGAGCGCGGTGCCGTCGCCGTCGGGGAGCCCCAGATCCAGCAACATCACGTCCGGCGGGTGCTCCTCGATCTGCGTACGCGCCGCCTCGAGTCCATCGGCCTCGCGAACCTCGAAGTCCTCGCGCGCGACGAGCATCGCCAGGCTCTCGCGGAAGCCGGCGTCGTCGTCAACGATGAGCGCGCTGAAGCGATCCATCTCGTTCATGCCTCCGGTAGCAGAGGTTCGTGCGCCACGCGCGGCGCGGCGTTCAGCTCCACCCAGTAGCGCGCCGCGGCGGCCAGGTAGGCGCCCGGTCGGCCCGTCTCGTGCCGTTTGACGACGTAGCTGTTGGCGCCCAGCTCGTAGCCGCGTAGCACATCCTCGGGTCGATCCGACGAGGACACCATCACGACCGGAAGCTTCTGCCAGCGGGGACTCTGCCGGATTCGTTCGAGCACCTCCCACCCGCTGATGTCCGGGAGGCCGATGTCCAGCATCACGACGGCCACGTCAGACGCGGTGGTCGTGGCGTCGGGTGCGAGCCCGAGCAGCCGTAGAGCATCGGTGCCGGTCGCCGCCGCATGCACGTTCGCCTGCAGCTGGCTGCGGGCGATGGCGCGCTTGGCCACGACCAGGTGCATCTCGTCGTCGTCCACGAGCACGATCGCGGGCATGACGCTCATCGAACCGAGTCCTCGCTTCGCAGCGTGAATCCGAAGCGCGCGCCCGTCGCGCCGTCACTCTCGGCCCAGACACGGCCGCCATGACGACGGATGATCTTCGCGACCACGGCGAGGCCGACGCCGGAGCCCTCCACTCCCCTGGCGCCACTCAGCCGATGGAACGGCTCGAACAGCGCCTCGCTCTCGGCCGGGTCGAATCCGAAGCCGTTGTCGCGCACGTAGTAGGTGTTCTCATCGCGGCCGAGTGCGGCCGTCACCTCGATGCGCCGGGTCTCGCGCCCACGCGTGTACTTGACCGCGTTGCTGAGCAGATTCCGGAACACTCGAACGAGCAGCGGCGCGCTCCCCACCGCGGGAGGAAGGTCCGCCAGATCGAACTGGGCGTCGCCGATCTCGTCGCCGCTGCTCGCGACCTCCGCGAAGGCCTCGCGCGCGAGCGCGGTCATGTCCACCACCGCGCTCTCCGCGTCCCGTGGGCCGCTCCACGCGTAGAGAGCGAGCTGCTCCAGGAGTCGCGTCGCAGCGTCGGAGGCCGACTGGATGCGCCGCAGGAGACGGAGCCCGTCGCCGCCGAGCTGCGTAGCGTGGTCCTCCTCGAGGATCGCGACGCAGTTCAAGACGGTGCCGATCGGCGAGCGGAGGTCGTGGGAGATCGCGTGGCTGAACGCCTCGACCTGGATGACCGCCTCGCGGAGCCGCGCCGTCGCCGCCTCGGCCTCCTGCATCGCCTTGCGACGTTCGGCCACGAGTGCGGTGAGCGCGAGGATGGTCACCGCTGTCACGCTGAGGAACACCTGGACGATGAGCAGCGACGCGTTGGGCGGCAAGGGGTGCGACATGCCGAGCTGTCCCAGCGTGCCCCACACCGCGAGCACCGAGAGGATGACGATCGAGAGCGTCCCCATGCGCTGGCCGAACCGGAAGGCGGCCCACAGGAGCGGCGGCACACACAGGAACTTGAGCGAGGTGCTGAGCGCGAACGGACTCGCGAGGCGGAACACCAGCCATCCCGTCAGGATGACGCAGGCCACCAGCGCGACGGCCTCTCCGGCGCGCTTCCAGCGAGGCTCCTCCGAGATCGGCTCGCTCCACACGAGCAGCATCGGCGCAACGACGAGCCCGCCGCCCACATCGCCCAGCCACCAGGTGAGCCAGATCGCCGGGCTCCGCTCCCAGGGCGCGAAACCGGTGAGCGCGAGACTCACCACGCCGAGCGTGGCGCTCACGACGCAGGCCAGCGCGACGAGGCCGGCGTAGCGGAACGTATCCGGGGCGCGCTCGAACGCGTTCCGCCCGCCGGCGAACCGCTGGACCAAGTGTGCGCCAACGACCGCTTCGAGCGTGTTGCCGACTCCGACGCCGAGCGAACTCAAGATCGAGCCCGCCGTGGTGACATTCACGAGGAACGCCCCAGCGAGGACCGCCGGCCACATGCGCATCCCGAACAGCAGCAGCGAGGCGAGCGCGATTCCCGTGCAGGGCCAGATCGCCGTCGCACTGGGATTCACGCTCGCCAGCGTCAACCCGAACTTGCCAGCGACGAAGTACACGCCCACGACCAGCAGCAGTCGGCTGGCGTTGTGCAGCGCGGACGCTCGATCACCGAGGCGCAGTGGCTCCAACGCCAGGCGAGCGCGGACGCCTGGCGCGTGCTGAATCGGCACCGAGTGGTTGGGCCGGTCGCGGCCCGCGGCTTCGGAAGTGGGCATCATGGAAAGTCGGTGCTCGCTCTCGCGGCCGGTGGAGGACGGGCGGACGGAAGCGTAGCACCGCTGACCCCGGTTTGGGCACAGCACATCGTTTCATGCCCCAAACCCCGAAACATGCCCTCGCCGCTCCCCGAGGCCCGCCTCCTCCCGGCTCCAGAGGACCGGTCGTGCAGCACACCCGCCTCACCACCCGCTGCGCCTGCTGCTCGCGGTGGCCTGAATCGGGAGGGCGAGGCCGGCCTGTAGGCATGAGACGTCGGACACCCTGGACGCGCCGCGCGAACGTTCGCGAACCGTGCGCTGCGCATGAACGTTCGTGCGATTCGCATGGCCCCGCGCGGCGTCTCGAACGCGCCATACGCCCCGAATCGCACGCAGCTCGTGCGCGGCAACTCGATATCAGTTCGCGTGCTCCGGACATCTTCGGGTATCGAACTTGCCTAGTGGCGGGCCAGCCAACCCAACGGGGCCACTCGCCTGCGTCTCCTGCCTCTCCGGTTTGGCGTTTCATCGCCGCTCGAGCATCCAGCGCCCACCAGGGAGGTTCCGCCGATGGCGCCGTTTCGGAGATGCGTTGCCCGCGCCCTCGTTTTCGTCGCCGTCTTCGTCACGCCCGCCAGGTCCGCGGACGAGATCCATTGGACGATCATCGGTCCAAGTGCCGTCTCATTCGACTGGCGCGGCAGCGAGACCACGATCCGCTACGGCATCACGACCTCGTATGGCCAGACGGCGACCGCCGCGCTCGCAACTCCCGCGCCCATCTCGAGCCCCGGGCCGTTCTACGAAGCAAGGCTCACCGGGCTCTCGGCCAACACCCTCTATCACTATTCGATCGGCACGGGGCCGGACCACACGTTTCGGACGCCGCCGCCCAAGGGAAGCAGCGGGTTCTCCATCGGGGCGGAGGGCGATATCGGAGACGTGGGCACGTATTCCGGCGTGGGGGGCGTGCAGAGCCTGTTCGCCGGCGCTTCCCCCGCGTTCGTGCTCATGGTGGGCGACCTGACGTACGGCAACGCGCACGGCCAGGCCGTCGTGGACGCGCACTTCAACGACGTCATGGGCTGGTCGCAGGACGCGGCGTACATGCCAGCCTGGGGCAATCACGAGTGGGACGCCCCGAGCGCGGACGATCTGCGCAACTACAAAGGCCGGTTCGACCTGCCGAACGCCCAGACCTCTCCCGGCTCGCCCGCGGTGAGCTGCTGCGGCGAGGACTGGTCGTGGTTCGACTACGGCAACGTGCGCTTCATCGCGTACCCCGAGCCGTGGACGAGTTCGAGTTGGTCCGACTGGCGCACGAAGGCCGGCACGCTCATGGACCAGGCGCAGGCCGACCCGGCGATCCAGTTCATCGTGACGTACGGGCACCGCCCGGCCTACTCCTCGGGACATCACCCGGGGGACAACACGCTCAAGGGCTACCTGGACGCGCTCGGCGACTCGCACAACAAGTACGTCCTGAACGTGAACGGACACAGCCACAACTACGAGCGCACGACCCCGCAGCACGGCGTCGTCCACATCACGGCCGGCATCGGTGGCGCGTCTCTTGAACAGGACGGCTCCTGCCTGTGGCTCACTTGCGCGCAGCCGTCGTGGTCGGCGTTCCGCGCCATGCACCTGGGCGCGGTGATGTTCACGTTCAGCAACACCGAGATCCGCGGCCAGTTCGTCTGCGGGCCCGCGGGCGCTGGCACGAACGACGTGAACTGCACGTCCGGCTCGGTCGTGGACGCGTTTTCGATCCCCGCGCCCAATCCGCCCTCGAACCTCGTCACCGACCCCACGACAGTGTTCACCGAGCCGAACGTGCCGATGCCGGCCTACCTGACGCCGACCGTGGACCCGACGTTCCGCACCAACATCATCCGCATCGCGAACAACACCGGAGCCTCCACCGCGCCGGTCACCGGCACGTGGGGCAACGACTCCCGGCACAAGTACCAGAAGATCCAGCCGTGGAACTCGGATGGGACGCTCATCACCATCGAGAACCGCGGCAGTGGCGGAGGGCCCTCGCCGATCTTCCTCGATGGGAACACCTACCTGCCGTTCTCGAACGGCTGCTCCGGCAATCCGCTCTACGACTATCGCTGGCACCCCACGCGCGCGCACCCGAACGAGCTCATCAATGTGAACAGCTCGGGCAACGAGCTACAGTGGTGGGACGTGCGCAACTGCGTGAAGACGCGCAGCTGGACGCTGCCGATCGTGTCGAACTACGGCATCGGTTCCGGAGAGGGCAATCCCTCGAACGACGGCCGGTTCGTAGCGGTGGCGAGTGCCACGCAGATGGTGATCGTGGACATGGACCCGCAGCCGCCATTCGCGGCCTACCCGAACAAGCGCATCGGGCCCATTCGGGACGTCACGGACTGCGGGCTCGTGGATTGCTCCATCGACTGGGTGGGCATATCCGCTTCGGGCAAGTACGCGGTGGTCAGCTACAACGGCGATTACCCGCGCGTGTTCGACATCGACCCGCAGACGCTCGCCCTGACGCCGCACGTCTACCCGGTCGGCACGCCGGAGTGCGCGGGCAACAACCCGGCGAATGGGCACATCTTCGGCGTGGGTCACGCGGACGTCGCGATGAACCCGTTCGACGGCAACGAGGATGTGATCATCGGCCAGCGCCGCGGTTTCTGCCCTTCCAGCGTGAACGGCGTGACCATGGGCGGCGTGGTGATGGTGCGGCTGCGGGACGGCTTCGTGACGACCCTCACGGACCCCTCGAACGAGGCGGCCCCGCATCACATCTCGACGCGCGCCTACGACCGACCGGGCTGGGTGTACGTGAGCCACTACCCCGCGCCGGGCTCCCGCTTCGACGACGAGGTCATCGCGGTCAAGATGGACGGCAGCAAGTCCGTCGAGCGGCTCGCACACCAGCACAGCAACTGGAGCGGCTGCTATCGCTGCGAGACTCACCCGGTGCCTTCTCGTGACGGCCGCCGCGTCATCTTCGCCAGCAACTGGGCGACGTTCTGCGGCACGGGCTGTGGTTCGCTCACCGACTACAAGGATTACGTCATCGACACCGGGCTGCCGCCGGTGCTGAGCGACCTGACGCCGCCTGCGTCGGTGAGGGACCTGCGCACCCGGTAGCTGGAGTGCAGGGAAGCAGGGGCGACGAGAGGGCAGGAAGCCGATGTCGCGCCCACCGCGGTTGCTCCCACGGCGCGTTCACGCGGGTCTCGGTCCCCCGGCCGCGCGAGTCGCGAACGATGGCTGGCGCGAGATGGCCTGGATCGGGCGTGGGCTCGACCGATCGGGTGAGCCCTGACGCCCTCCTATGCCGTTCGTTCGCGACGCGCAGACCAGGGAGGACAGATCTGATGCAACGCTGCCTCCCTCGGAGGGGAGCGCGCATCGCGTCGCACCGGCCGGATGCGCAAGCTCACGGGGCCGCCCCAAGACGCGCCACCAGGAGTGGCGCGAGCGATTGATTCGGGGTCGTGGGGTAATCGCACGAGGGCCTCCATGGCGACCGGTGCCTAACGCCCAAGCTAGGCTCGCGATGGGAAGGGGTCAACGGTTTTCTTCGTGTCGGCACACGCGCGCATCATGGATTCACTTCGCGCGGATGTGCGAGCCGGCCCGCGCTCCTGCGGCGATGCACCGGTAGTGCGGCTCGCCGCTGAAGTTCATGGCGAAGTCCACCGCTTGCACGAGCTTGGCGCGCGACAGAACCTCAAGTGCCGCAGCAGCGCGCGGCTCGGGGAGATCCGCGCCTCGCGCGAGGCGTTGCGGCGTCCAGGCGCGCGCGGGAGCCCCGTGCATGAGCCGCGCGCAGCGCAGTACGTCGGAGTAGAGCGGCACTGCGTCCTCGCCCGCGAGCACGCCATTCATGACCTCGGCCGCGAGCCATGCGGCAAGCGACGCCGTGTCCGCGTCGTCGCACTCCACGAACACGTCGTTTCGCTCGGGCGGTTCGGTGTAGGCGCAGGTCACGCCCGAGAGCCGACTCGCGGTGTCGTCGAGCGCGCCGAGCAGTTCGAGGGTCAGATGCTCGAAGACGTGCGCCTGGTTGGCGCTGGCGTCGTTCGGTACGAGCAGGATCCGCGTGCCGGCAACGGGCGCGCCCCCGAGCGCCGCCGCGCTTCGGCACTGATGGCGCCCGAGCCCCGGGAACGCCTGCGCGAGGGCCTCCAGCACCTGGTCCTCGGACCTCCGCGGCACGCGCTCCGTGTCCACGGTCACCCGCATCTTCGGGTGGCCCGCGCGGAACTCGGGATTCAACGGCTCGATCTCGGGGAACTCCGCGAACGCCATCGAACGGATACGAATCACACGGGCACTCCGTCGGCGAGCAACAACTTGAGGAATCGCGATCGCCGGCCCATCGCCGGCGGGAGATCACGACGGGAGGGAGCCTCGATTCCCTCCCGCCGGAGGCATCACTGGTCAGGGCTTCGTGTTCATCGGATCCAGGTCCAGCGTTCCCTGGAGAACGATCCGGTACTCGCCGGTCTCGAGATTGTACCCATCCACCTTGGCTCTGCTCGAGATCGAGTGGCTCAACACGTCCCACAGCCCGGACGACAGGGCCGACGGCGACGTGGGAGTGCGCTCGATCGCGGTCAGGCTGTCAGGGACCATCCTCGGCATATGTATCACCCCCTCGGGGCATGCCTTCGGCTAGCCCTCGTCGAATTTGGTCTCATCCTTGTCGAGCGTGCCCTGGAGCACGATGCGATACTCTCCTGTCTCCGGGTTGATCACCTCCACCTTCGCTCTCGCGTTGACCGAGCTCAGGATCATGTCGCTGAGCTTGTTGCGCAGCGACGCCGGCGACGTGGGCGTCCGCTCGATCGTGGTCAGATCGTGAATGCGGAATCGCGCCATCTGTTGTGTCACCTCCCTCCCGGGGAGGGCCGGCCACGGATTCGAGCGCATCGAGGCGCGCGCTTCGAACCTCGCGCCGGTCCTCCCATGCTCGCCCCACGGCGGGGCGCTGACTAACGAGACTCGGGCGGTGCTCCCTCCTCGCACCGTGCGCAGGCAAACACCGCGCGATATTTGAGCGCCTCGAGCGCGGCGCGGCTCGCGCGCGTGGTAGGTGTGGTCTCGGCGGACTCAGGAACGGTGGCCACCGCTTCGCTCGGTGCGGTCGGTATCGGCGCGGCGCTCGCGCCCTCCCCCGCCGGCGCCACCGGAAGCGTGGTCGACAGCAACACACCGCCTCGGGTGACCCTCGTCACGCGCGGCGACGGCCGCGCGTCCGCGGCCGCTCCGGGATCGCGTTCGATCACGAGCGACCTCTCCATTGGTTGCGCGGCGCCACGCTCGGCGGCGGCCGGTGCCGGTCGCCGTGCCAATTGGTCGAGTAGCCAGCTTTGCTCCGCCGCGCTGAGCGGCCGCGTGGAGTCACGATGCGCGCCCGCGTCCTGGCGGATCCGGTCATGGCCAGCACGTGTGCTCCTCACGCACGTCCTCCCCTGGTGGCGCACCCGATCGCGGCCACGCGGGCATGAAAATACCCGCAGCGCAGGAAACGCCGCGGGTTGCGCGCGATCCGATCTCGGGGTCGAGAAGAGCACTCACGATGGCCTCCATGGCCTATCGACTTCCGATTCGCACCGTAGGTCCGCGATCAAGCGCCGTCAACGGATCTTTGCGTGTGGCCTCATGCAATCGGCACACGCGTCGAATCGCTCGGGTCGACTCGAGGGAAGGAGACCGTTTGCCGGTCGACCTGCGTCGCAGACGAAGCGCGCTTGCTGAACCGTGCTCCGAAAAACCCAGCGGCCACCGGTCGCGAAGACCTGTGGCCGCGGTGCGACAACTGCGAACTCTCACGTTTTCTTGTGCTTGCCCGCCTTGGTGTTCTCGAATACGCGGAAGCCATCTCCCTCGATGACCACCCCCATGTCCTCTCCGGGCTCTCCGTTCGGCGCCGGCACTGTCATCTCGATGCTGCCCGTGTCCAGCACATGAGTGGTGGCGTTCGGAAGCTTCTCCTCGTACCACGCCAGCACCTTCTCCTTGTCGTAGCCCTGGACCTCGAACCACACCGCCATGCCCTCGGAATAGGAGTCCGGCGTGTCGCCCCAGCTCTCGGAACCCATCGCATCGCGTGCCTTGGCGCCGGGGTAGAGCGGGATCTGCTTGGCGTAGACGACGTACGAGGCCGTCTCGCCGCTCCAGCGCGCCTCGTTTACGGCGCAGCCCACGAGCGCCGTGACGCACACGGTCGTCGCCAGGGCGAGTCTGATCGCTCGGATCATGGGATCCTCTCTCGCTTCGAGACTCCGGACGCTGTCGTCACGATCCAGCGCGACCGAAGGTCCGGGCGGACCTGCGGCAGGAGTCTCCGCTTCAGAGGTCATCGGCCAGAGCCTGGCGGGACTTGAGAAGCCTTTCCCGCGGGCCCCCGCCCGGTGGGGCGTGGCCTCGAGCGCGGCGGCGCGGGCTCGCCGATGCTCCTATCGCGGAGCCGCGGAGGCCCGCTTGAGGAGCGCATGCAGCTCGGGGTCGCCGGGCCGGTCGGCTGACGCCTTGCCGGCGTAGTCGCGCGCCGCGTCCGGCAGGCCACTCGCGAGCATGACTTCGACGAAACGGGCGTGCGCCGCCGGGAGTCGGCCGAGCGGCACCAAGTGCGAGTCGCTGCGCGAGAGGAAGTAGGTCCAGCCGTCGTGGCCGGGCTCGTAGTCGTTGACGATCACCACGGAGTCCGCCTCGGGCGCCAGCGCAGCAAGCGAACGGCCCTCATCCAGCACGTCGCGAAGCGCATAGCGGCGCACCGGTGTCTCGGCCGAGACCTGGCCCGATCCCAGATCCACGTCACGCGAGATCGAGGCCGGGATCAGAATGGCGACCTTGGCGCGCCGGCCGGCGAGCGCGTGGCGGACGTCGCCGATCGCGCGGCGGGCGATCTCACTCTTCCGGAGCACCGGATCGAGCGGCCAGTCGGTCGAGGTCATGCGCAGGTCCACGCGCATCGACAGCAACACGTCGTTCCATCCGACGTAGAGCGCAAGCACGACCAACGCCATCGCCCATGCGGAGCGGCTCGCAATCGGTTCGCCGGCCCGCGCTCGCCGCGCGAGGAACTCTTCCACGAGCCCTGCGACGACGAGTGCCAAGCCCGCGAGCGGCACCACGAGATAGTGAAGGTAGGTTCGTCCGGGAAGCGGCAGGACCGGCAGCACAGCCAGCCACCACCACGCGGTGCCTGCGCGCACGAGTCTCGGCGCACCGGGGCGGAATGCGAGCACGCTCAAGACGAGCGCGATTCCCGGCAGCACGAATCGCGAGGCGCCCAGCGTGGCGGCGTGCAGGTCGGGAATCGGATCGCGCAGGTCCACCGACCAGCCGAAGAGCCGTGCCACGTTCTCGAGCAGGTTCTCGCCGAGCGACACCGAGTAGGCCTGTCCTCCGAGCCGGCCGCTCGCGATGCCGAGTGCCAGCAACGCCCCGCCCAGGAGCGTGCCGCCGGCAAGCAGGGGCAGGAGCACGCGGCCGCGAGCGCGCCAGCTCTCACCGCCACCCCATGCGAACAGCGCCGCGAACGCCACCAGCATGACGCTCTCCTTGGACGAGATGGCCAGCGCAAGCACACCCAGGGCCGGGAGCATTCGCAGTGGCGGCCCGGCGAACTCGAGCGCCGCGAGCAGGAGCGTGAGCGAGAGCAGTTCGCCGATGGACGTGATGGCGAGGAGTGCGGGGAACATCAGCCGCGACGTGGCGAACAGTCCCGCGCCGAGCCACGCCGCGAGCGACGACGCTCCCCAGCGCCGCGCGAGCCGGTAGAGGAGCACGGCGTTCAACGCGTGGAGCAGCAGGCTCGCAAGGTGGTATGGGAACGTCTCGTGCCCCCACATCGGCACGGTGACGCGAAACCACGCCCAGCCCGAAAGCCACCGCCAGGCGGTCATCGGCCACGGCCGAATGCCAGCGGCCTGCTGGAAGAGGATCAGGTCATCGAGCGCGAAGAAGCCCTGGAGCGCATGGCGGTGGACGAGAAGCGTGAACAGTACCAGCGAGGCGAGCAGCATCCAGGTCGGTGGCGCGAGCGGCGGGCGCGGGGGCGCGACGGGTACCACGCGGGCGCGGCGAGGAGTCGGCATACGTGACATGTAACACCGGCCGAGAAGCCAGCGGTAGTGCGAGTCGCGCGACGCCTAATCGAGCCCGCGCCCGGTGAGCAGGTACATCGCGAAGCTCGCGAGCCAGTGCGTGCCCATCCAGTCATCGCCCCGCGCGCCCGTGAGTCCGGCGGCGGCGTGTCGTGAGGCGCCACGCTCGAGCAGCGAGTAGAGCTCATGTCCCTCCGGCAGCGCCGACACGATGCCCTGCATCATCCAGGCACGCGACAGGTTCAGGCCGTCCAGGTGCGCGAACTTGCCGTCGTGGCGGTCGGGCGGCGCCACCGGCTCGAGCCAGCGCGCGAGCCGTTCGTCGCGCGCGTCGGGAAGGAAGTTGTAGATCCAGTTCGTGAACGCGTCGCGCGGCAACACGCGCCGCAGCAGGTCGGCCTCGCCGAGCGTCGGCGAGAGGAAATCGTGGGCCGATGGTTCGTAGTCCACCGGCGCCGACGTGTCAGCGCGATAGAGTCGCGCGCACTGCAGTGCGAGTCGCTCGCGGTAGGCCGGCCGCTCTGCGTCACGCGCCCAATCGAGCGCCAGGCCAAACGCGAACGCGCTCTGACCGTGCTCACCCGAGCGCACGGCCCACGGCAGCTTCTCCGCCCAGGCCAGCAGTCGCTTCGCGGCCAGGTCCTCGAGCGGGATCAGGGCCTCGCTCCACTCGCTCGCCTGAGGCTCCTCCAGGCTTCGGAGTTCGGCAGCGAGCTGCAGCAGCCAGGCGAGCCCGTACGGTCGCTCGAATCCGGGCCGGCGTTCCACGAACGCTAACTCGCGCGCGAGATGCTCGCGCGTGAGCGAGCGAGCAAGTCGCTCGCGAGCGCGCCCCGCCCACTCCGCGCCGGGCTGCTGCGAGAGCGCGCGCGCCAGGCACCAGTGCCCGTGCACCGCGGAGTGCCAGTCGTAGCTTCCGTGGAATGCGGGTGTGAGGTCGCGGGGCAGGCCCAGGTCCTCGGCCTGCTCGAGCGAGAGCACGATCGCGACGGGGTACTTGCGCGAGACGGCGTCGGCGGCCATGGCCACCCACGGAGCCAACTCGTGCGCGGTGACGCGCAAAGCCACCCTCCCCCTGTCGACGGCGTGTGCGGCGCTTCGGAATGAAGTCGCGCAGTCTAGTGACGGTCTCGGGCGGAATCCACCCGGCATCCGGCATGCGACGCGCTTGCAATCGCTTGCGCGCTCCACTTCGGCCGGCGCATGAGCCTCGTCCTGGGCCCTGCGCAGGCCGGCTCGAGCGTTCAGGAACGGCCTGTTCCCGGCCGATAACAGGGCCGTGTGCCCGCGGTATCCTGCCGCGGGCCGAATGCTTCCACGGGAGATGATCGCTTGAGCCTTGTCGACCAAGCGCGCATGAACAGCGCGCCGCCGGGATTCGACGCGTCGCGGGAGCTTTCGCCCGGCTTCGCCGCGGCCTATGCCGCGTTGCACGCCGAGTTCACCCCGCGCCAGAGCGCGCTCGCACGCACGCGCATCGAGCGGCTGGCGCGCGCGCATCGCGAGCGCTGGCTCCCGAACCACCTGCCGCCCTCGCCCGGCACGACCGGCGACTGGAGCGTCGAGCTGCCTGCGTGGTGCGCCGACCAGCGGAACCAGATGACGGGCCCGGCAGACGACGCCGAACTCGTGGTCAAGATGCTCAACTCCGGCGCGCCGGGTGTGATGCTCGACCTCGAGGACTCCATGGCGAACACCTGGTCCTCGCTCATGCGCGGCGTGGACAACGTCGTGGACGCGCTCGAGGGCCGCCTCACCTACCACGACGCCAAGCGCGACCGCGTGGTGGGGATCGAGCCTTCCGACGTCGCGATCTGGACGCGCGTGCGCGGCCTGCATCTGTCGCAGGTCGGTGTCATCGCGGGCGAGAAGACGAGCGCGTCACTGTTCGACCTGGCGCTCGTGGCGTGGCAGGCGGAGCCCGAACGGCTGCGACACCCGCTCGCCTACTACATCCCCAAGAGCGAGTCCGCCGAGGAAGCGAAGTGGTGGGCGGATGTGTTCGCGGCGATCGCGGATGCGCGCGGCTGGCCACGGCGTTACGTGCGCTGCATGGCGCTCGTGGAATCGCATCCGCTCGCGTACGAGATGGAGGAGTTCCTGTTCAACCTCCGCGACCACATCGTGGGGCTGAACCTCGGGCGCTGGGACTACATGGCGAGCCTGAGCCACTGGAATCTCCCCGATCCCGAGTGGGTGCTGCCGGACCGTAACACCATCCCGCACGACGTCCCGTTCTTCCAGCGCCTGCGTCACCTGCTCGTGGACATCTGCCATCGCCGCGGCGCGCTCGCCATCGGGGGCATGACCGCGCTCTACCCGAGCCGCACGGACATCGAACTGAACGCACGCGCGCTCGCCGTGCTCGAGAAGGACAAGCGCAACGAGGCGGCCTGCCTCATGGACGGCGCGTGGACCGGCCACCCGGACCAGAACGCCATCGCCGTGGCGCAGTTCCCGAAACCCAATCAGCTGGCTGCGAGGCCGGACTCGGTTGATCGCTACCCCGATCTCCGGCCCGTGCCCGCCGGCGTGGGCACGCACACATTGATCGGCACGCGCGCCGCCACCCGCACCGTCATCCGCTACCGGAACGGCGTGCTGAACGGCAAGGGTGCGAGCCTGCTGGACGGCTACATGGAAGACCTCGCCACCGACCGCATCTATCGCCTCATGCTCGCGCAGCGGGTGCGGCATCGCGACAAGGTGCGCATCGTGAACGACAATGGCGGCGCCGTCGTGCATGACGAGATGCTGCTGGCACGCGAGTTCGATGACGCGCTCGCGCGTCTCATCGCCGAGCTGCCGCAGGGCCGGGACGCGGGTGACGCTGCCACGCTCACCGAAGCAAGCCGGCAGAGCTGCTGGATGATCGACCACGGAGTGTTCGACCCGGTGTGAGCTGCGCGCGTTCGCCCGCTGGCGGGCGCGCGGTTCACTCCGCTTCCCGAGGGATACGCAATGAGCAAGCCGAGAACCGCCGCCGAGATGGAAAAGGGCTGGACCCAGGATGCGCGCTGGCATGGTGTGACCCGCCGCTATGGTGCCGCCGACGTGGCGCGCCTGCGCGGCACAGTTCACGTGGAGCACTCGCTCGCTCGCTCGAGCTCGGAACGGTTGTGGTCGTTGCTCCAGTCGGGCGAGCCCGTGCGCGCGCTGGGCGCGCTCACCGGCAACCAGGCGGTCGAGATGGTGGCGGCGGGGCTCCAGGCCATCTATCTCTCGGGCTGGCAGGTGGCGGCCGACGCCAACAGTGCCGGGCAGATGTATCCCGACCAGAGCCTCTATCCCGCGGACTCGGTCCCGCACGTGGTACGCCGCATCAACAACGCACTCCAGCGCGCCGACCAGATCGCCCACCTCGAAGGTTCGTCGAGCACGCACTGGATGGCGCCCATCATCGCCGACGCCGAGGCCGGCTTCGGCGGCGACCTGAACGCGTACGAACTCATGAAGGGCATGATCGAGGCCGGCGCCTCGGGCGTGCACTTCGAGGACCAGCTCGCCTCCGCCAAGAAGTGCGGCCACCTGGGCGGCAAGGTGCTGGTGCCGACGCGCGAGTTCGTCCAGAAACTGACCGCGGCGCGGCTCGCGGCCGACGTGCTGGACGTGCCCACGCTGCTCGTGGCGCGCACCGACGCCCAGTCCGCGACGCTCCTGACCAGCGACATCGACCCGCGCGACCATCGCTTCGTCACCGGCGAGCGCACGGCGGAGGGCTTCTATCGGATCCGCAACGGGCTCGAGATGGCGATCGACCGCGGGCTCGCCTACGCGCCGATCGCGGACCTCGTGTGGTGCGAGACGAGCACGCCCGACCTCGACGAGGCACGCCGGTTCGCGGACGGCATCCGCTCGCAATACCCAGGCAAGCGGCTCGCGTACAACTGCTCGCCGTCGTTCAACTGGAGCAAGCAGCTCGACGCCGCGACGATCGCGAAGTTCCAGCGCGAGCTGGGTGCGATGGGCTACGCGTTCCAGTTCGTCACGCTGGCCGGCTTTCACGCGCTCAACTTGAGCATGTTCGAGCTGGCGCGCGGCTATCGCGATAGCGGGATGGCCGCGTACTCGAAGCTCCAGGACAAGGAGTTCGAGCTGGCCGCGTCACAGGGCTACGCGGCGGTCAAGCACCAGAGCTTCGTGGGCACCGGCTGGTTCGACGCGCTGCAAGAGGTCATCTCAGGCGGCGAGTCGGCCACGCGGGCGCTCGCGGACTCCACGGAGAAGCACCAGTTCTGAGCACCAGGGCCCAGCGGCGAGCTCAGTAGACGAGGCCGAGCGTCAGGGCCATAGCGCTCTGCGCTCGACGGTGCGCGACGTTGACCGAAACCAACTGGTGATGCAGCGCGATCCGTGAGCCCACGGGGCCGAACAGGGCCGGGAACTGGATGCCCACGGCGGAGGCGACGCCGAGTCCCAGCTTGGTCTCCAGACGCATGCGGGGCCCCAGGACGCCGACGCCGTCCTTCATGTACGCCGAAGCGGCGCCGACCCCCACACCCACCGACCAGTACTTGGTGGTGCGGCCGGTCGGCCGCTGCGACTCGCGCGCCAGTACGAGTGTCCCGATGTACTCGTAGTCGGCCGCCACCCGGGACCCGAACGACATCATGCTGAGTGACGTGAGCGTGTGCCGGTACACCAGGCAGAGCGTCGCGCCGTCCGCCGGCTCGAGTCCGACGGCGAAGCCACCTGTGAACTGGCCCTCCTCGAGCATGCCGACGCCGGCATCGGCGCTCGCCCTCACTCGTGTACCCGCGCTCACTGCGGTCACGCTCGCGAGGAGCAACGTTGCCAAGCAGAACAGCCTCTGGAACAGTCTCCAGCGCATCGGTCCGCACCTCGTCCCGGTCGGTCGTCCGGATCCGCCCCGTTCCGACGAACACGATTCTAGCACCCCAGCTTGCCGTCGAGCCTCTTCCGATCGCGCGGGCGCGGTAGGGCTCGTAGGCCGGTCCGCGGTTCCGGTATCGTCGGGGGGTGCACGGCCCTCGCCGGTTCCCGTTCGGACGGAAGCTCCTCGTCGCCATGATCGGCGCGACGCTCGTGTGCTCGAACAGCGCGGGCTCCGCGGAGCCCGCGTTCACCCGCGCAGACGGGATCCGTGCGGTCGTCGCCGCCGATGGCTTCGATCAGCCGTTGTTCCTGACGAGCGCACCCGGTGACGCGCGGCTGTTCGTCGTCGAGCAACCCGGGCGCATCCGCTGGATCGAGGCCGGCCGGCCGTCGCGCGAGGTGTTCCTCGATCTCACAGATCGCGTGCGCGCCGGCGGAGAACTCGGGCTCCTGGGTCTCGCGTTCCATCCCGGCTACGCCACGAATGGCTGGCTGTTCGTGAACTACACCGACCACTCGGGCAACACGCAGGTCGTGCGGTTCACGGCGGGCGGCGATCGCCACACGGTCGACCGCGGGACCGCGAGACGCATCCTCTCCGTGGACCAGCCGTTCGCAAACCACAACGGCGGCATGGTCGCGTTCGGTCCCGACGGCATGCTCTACGTCGGCATGGGCGACGGCGGCTCGGGCGGCGACCCGTTCGGGAACGGGCAGAACCCGCGCAGGCTGCTGGGCAAGCTGCTCCGACTCGACGTGGATCACGGTGAGCCGTACGCGATCCCGAACGGCAATCCCTACAAGACGCGCCCGCGAGACGGCGCACCCGAGGTCTGGGCGTTGGGCCTGCGGAATCCGTGGCGGTTCTCGTTCGATCTCGCCGCACGGCGCCTGATCATCGGCGACGTGGGCCAGAACCGATGGGAGGAGATGGATGTCGTGGACGCCGTCCGCGCCGGACTCAACTTCGGCTGGAGCGCGCGCGAAGGCGCGCACCGCTACGGCCTGCCGAGACCTCGACCCGCCGGCCTCGTCGAGCCCGCGGTCGAGTACGGCCACGACGACGGCTGTTCCGTGACGGGCGGCTATGCCTACCGCGGCCGGTCGATCCCGGGGCTCGCGGGCACCATCTTCTTCTCGGACTATTGTCGCGGCTGGCTGCGCTCGTTCCGCTGGGACGGCGCGCGCGCCAGCGACCTGCGGGAGTGGAGCGTGGGAACGCTCGGCAGCGTCACGTCGTTCGGGCAGGACGCGGAGGGCGAGCTGTATGTGCTCACGCACGAGGGCCGCATCTGGAAGCTCGCCGGGCGATGAACCCGGCGGTCGTGTAAGTTCTCGCCCACGTCGCGACCGACACCGGCCCCCTTGCCCGGAGGCTACCCATGCCGATCCAGTTCCAGGTCGATCACGAACGACGAGTGGTGCTCGCCGACGGCTCCGGCACGCTCACTGACGGAGACGTGTTCGGGTACCAGCGCGAGGTGTGGTCGCGAGCCGACGTCCGCGGCTACCACGAGCTCATGGACATGACCGCGGTGGAGAGCATCGAGCCGCCGTCACCCGAACGCATCCGGGAACTCGCCGAGTTGTCCGCGCATATGGATGCGCGTTCGACGCCGACCCGGTTCGCGATCGTGGCCCCGAGCACGATCGCGTTCGGGCTCGCCAAGATGTTCCAGGCGCAGCGCGACCTCCAGAAGCGGAGCACGAAAGACGTCGGCGTCTTTCGCACCCGCTCGGAGGCGCTCGCGTTCCTCGGGCTCGACTAGGCTCTGTCTCAGGACTCCCCGCGTGCGGAGTTCCCAGACAGAGCCTAGCTCTCGATCTTGTAGAACTCGCGACGACCCTGGTCCACAAGGTCGTGGTAGCCCTTCATGATGTTCTCGAACTCCTTGAGGTCGTTCTCGTTCTGCCCCTTCCCCGAGAACATGTCTTCGAACGCCTGGAAGCTCGCGACCTCCATCTCGGAGACCACGGTCCAGTAACGCTCCGCGCTAACATCGGTCATGATCTTCATCTTGGGCATGCCCATCTTCTCGCTCAGCTTGCTCATGGCGAGGAACTTCTCGACGAGCGCACGGACCTTGCCGGGCTTGCAGTACATGATGTCGCGGATGAGCAGCATCGTGGTCTCCTTCCAGCAGTGGTCAACGATGACACGTTGCGGGTCTGGGACCGTAGGCCCCGCGGCACCACGTGGGCAAGCCGACCAGGCTCTGTCTGAGCACTCCCCGCGTCCGCGCGGAGTGCTCAGACAAAGCCTAGCGCACGCGCACCAGCTTGATCGTGCCGACCTGCTCGCCGGCGATAACCCGCACCACGTAGACCCCTTCGCGCACGTCGGCGCCCGCGGCGTCCCGGCCGTCCCACGGCACGACGTGCTCGCCCGCGGGGAGCACCTGCCCCGAGCGAAGTTCGCGCACGAGCCGGCCCGCGACGTCGTAGACGGCGATGCGCACCGGGCGGGCGGAGGGCAGTGCGAAGCGAACTTCGCCGGGTCCGCGCGCGGGGTTCGGCCGGAATGGCAGCACGTCGAACGCGTGGGGCAGCTGCCGCGGCCACGGTTCGACGCCCACATACTGCCGGCCGGCGGTGTTCACGAGGACCGAGATGTTCTCCGACCCGGAGTTCGCCACCGCCAGGTCCAGGTGACCGTCGCCATTCAGATCACCCATGACGATGGATTGCGGCAGCGTTCCCACCGCGTAGTCCGTGCGTGAGTTGAACGTCGCGACGCCGGTGCCGAGCAGGATCGTGACGGTGTTGGCGTAGGAGTTCACCGCGGCGACGTCGCCGTGACCATCGCCATTGAAGTCACCGATCACCGTCGCCACGGGCGTGTTCCCGGTGGGGAATTCTCGTTTGGATGAGAAGCCGCCGCGTCCATTTCCGGGATATACCGAAATCGTGTTCGTGAGCTTGTTCGCCACCACGAGATCCGGGAACGCGTCGCCGTTCAAGTCGCCGATCGAGGCTCCCACGGGTCCGCCGCCTGCGAGTACCGTGGACCGCGGCGTGAATCCCCCGAGTCCGTTGCCCGTCAGGACCAGCACGGAGTTCGATCCCTGGTTCGTGACGATGAGGTCGGGCACCGCATTCGCGTCCATGTCCGCGATGAGTACCGTGCTCGGGCCGTTGCCGGTGGCGAAGTCCGCGCGCGGGCCGAACGTGCCATTCCCGAGCCCGAGTCGCACGGAGACGTTGGTCTGGTCGTAGTTCGCGACCACGAGGTCGGGCTTTCCGTCGGCATTCAAGTCGCCGATCGCCACGCACACTGGAAATAGACCCGTCGGAAGCGTTGGGGCCAGCGTGAACGTGCCGTCGGGCTGGCCGAGCCGAACGGTCAGCGAGTTTGAGATCACGTTGCCGATGACCACGTCGGTGCGACCGTCGAGATTCAGATCCCCGAGCGCCAGCGAGTGCGGCCCGAGCCCTGTCGAGTAGTCGCCGCCCAGGCCGAACACGGAATTCCCATCGCCGAACAGTGTCGAGACCCGATTCATGGAGTAGTTCGAAACGACCAGGTCGAGAAGCGCGTCATCATCGATGCGGCCCACGGCGAGCGCCGTGGGCTCCAACCCCGCATCAAAGTCCCCGCGCGAGCCGAACGACGCGTCGCCGTTCCCCAGCAGCACCGAGACCGTGTTGAAGGTCTGGCTCGCCATCACGAAGTCGTCCCGGCCATCCAGGTTCATGTCCACGCGCGCGAGGCAGGCCGGGCGCGAACCGGTGCGGAAGTCGCCGCGCAGGGCAAGACCGCCCGCACCGTCGCCCAGCCACACGCGCACGTCGTCGGATTGGTAGTCCGCGACCGCCACATCGGGGCGTCCGTCGCCGTTCAGGTCGGAGATCGAGAGCGCGATGGGCGCGGAGCCGGTGGTGTACTCGTGCACCGAGCCGAACGTGCCGTTCCCGTTCCCGTACAGCACGGCCAGCGTGTTCGTCCCCTGATTCGCGACGACCAGGTCGAGCTTGCCGTCCGAGGTCAGGTCGCCGAGCGCCACCGCGAACGGATTGATCCCGGTGAGCCGGTCCACCTTGGGCGCGAACGTGCCGTCGCCCTGCCCGAGAAGCAGCGACACCGAGTTCGAGGACAGGTTTGCGACGGCGACGTCGAGCTTGGTGTCCGCGTTCATGTCGCCCACCGCGACGGACACCGGGTCCACGCCCACCGCGAAGTCCTGCCGCGGCGCGAACGTCCCGTCCCCCGCGCCGAGCAGGATGGAGATCGAGTTGCCACGCTCGTTGGCGACGACGAGATCGGGCTTGCCGTTCGAGTCCAGGTCGGCGACCACGACCGCAAACGGCGCAAGCCCGGTGGCGAAGTCACTTGGCGGGGCCAGGTATCCGCCTCCCTGACCGAGCAGCACCGAGACCGTGTTCGCGTTGAGGTTCGTGACCACCACGTCGGGCCGGCCGTCCGCATTCAGATCGGCAGCGGCCACCGCGATAGGGCCGTTCCCGGCGGGAAAGTCGCCGCGCGCGGCGATGGTGCCGTCGCCCGCGCCGAGCAGCACCGTAACTGAACTCGAGACCTGATTTGCGACCACGAGATCGGGGAAACCGTCCGAGTTCAAGTCGGTGCTCGTCACCGCGAACGGGCGACCGCCGGTGTCGAATGACAGGTAGGCCGAAGCGAATAAAGGCGCTGCCGCCCTGGCCGACGGCGCGGCCACGATCACCGCGGCCAGCACCGCGCGGATCAGGCGAGCGAGATCGCGCGCGCGGGAACCCGTCACGCGACGACCGGTCTCGAGCATGGGCGGAGACGCTCCGGGAAAGCGAGTACGGCTACTGCGCCGCGGCACGGGGATGCCGTGGGGCAGCCTAGCACCGACCGCCGGCCGCGCCGACCACTTTCCTCCCGCGTGGCACGCGAGGCTCGCTCGCTACCCCGCGCCCACCTCGAGCCCCACGGGACCCGGCGCGAGCGGTTCGCGGGAGGCCTCGTGCACGCGCAGCACCACGAGCGTGCGATCGTCCTGGGCCTCCAGCCGGCCAAGATGGCGCTCGATCTCGCGCAGGATGCTCATCGCGATGGCCTCGGGGTTCAGGGCGGGCGGCAGGTCGGAGACGAAATCCATGAGCCGCTCCTCGCCGTAGAGCTCGCCCTCCACGTTCGTGGCCTCGCTGATGCCGTCGGTGTAGAACACGAGCAGGTCGCCTGAGGCGAGGTCGAACGAATCCTCCTCGAGTACCACGTCCTCCATGATGCCGAGGATGGTGCCCCCGGCCTGGAGCCACGTGCGTTGGCCGCGTCGCAGCAGCGCCGGCCAGTTGTGACCCGCGTTGCAGTAGGTCATGCGCCGTCCGTCGGCCGCGACGCGCGCCAGGAAGAACGTCGCGAACTGGTGCACGGCCGTGCTGCGGTAGACGAGCGCGTTGATGTTGCGGAGAATCGCGGCCGGGGACTCGACCGATCTCGCCTGCGTGCGGAGCGCCGCCTGCAGCATGCTCGAGAGCAGCGCCGCGGGAACGCCCTTCCCGGCGACGTCCGCGATGGCCACGAGGAACGAACCGTCCGGCGCCGTGACGACGTCGTAGTAGTCGCCACCCACCTGGCGGCTCGGCAGGTTCACGGCGTGCACCTCGCACCGCGGCAGTGCCGGGAAGTCGCTTTGCAGGAATGTCTGTTGGATCTGGTGCGCGAGACTCAGCTCCTCCTCGATCCTCGCGACGCGCAGCCGGTCCCGCAGCAGCAGCGCATTCTGCAGCGACACTCCCATCTGCGAGCCGAGGTTGTTGAGCAGCGTCACGTCCTCGCTCGTGAACTCGGTGCCGGTGATCTTCTCGCCGAGCAGCACCAGCCCGAGTGTCTCGTTTCGCCAGCGCAGCGGGACCATGAGTTCCACGCCGAGCGTACGAACGAGCAGTTCGCGGTCGACGCGGCGCAGCCCATCCACCGGGTCGGAGAGCCTGTAGCTGGCTTCTTGCGTCGAGAGCCTCGGCATCAGCGCCGCGACGCCGTCCAGCGACTCCGGTGACATGGCCTCGCCGGCGCCGGTGCGCGCGACGGGCCCGTCCGCGGTGAGCGCCACCATGTAAGACGAGCGCAGGAGAAGCGCCTCGGTGAGTGTGCGCACCGAGCGGTTGAGCAGATCCTCAAGGTCGATCGTGGTCTGGAGTTCGCGACCGAGCGCCCGGAGCACGTTGCGGTAGTCGCTCGGGTCACGCAGGAACATGCGGTCGAGCGAATCCTCCAGCTTCGCCACCGCGGGCTGGAACAGGGTGAGCGCGATGATGAGGAACACGGGCTCCACGATACGCGCGTCGATGCCGAACGCCTTCGCGACGCCCGCGTTCACACGCTCGATGACGGTGAGGTAGAAGCCGATGAGCAGCGCGGACGCCACAGCGTAGAGGATGCCGCGCCGCGCGATGAGCTTGGTGTCGAGGAACTTGTGACGCACCATCGCGTAGGCGATGGCGCCCGAGCCCAGGGTGAGTGCGGCGGTGGTGAGCGCGGCCTGCATGCCGCGCTCGAGCGGCCGGCCGAGAAGCGTCGGGATCGTGGTCGCAAACGCGTAGAGCACGAGACAGCTCACGAGCCCGACGGTGATGGCGCCCAGCTGCTGGCGGACGCGGGGTACGCGGGTGCGGCGCAGGCTGCCCACGAGCAGCGCGACGGCCGCGATGCCGAAGAACAGATCCACCAGCGAGAACAGCGACTGGTGCACGGACAGGAACAGCCGGCCCACGACGGTCGCCAGGTCGGCGAGCGAGCGAGCGAGTCCGGTGGTAGTGCTCGCGGCGTGCTCCTCGGGGAGCAGCGCGGTGGCGACCACGAGCATGAAGTGGAACGCGTGCGGCGCGTAAACGAGCAGCACGAAGTTCGGGCTCTTGAACCCGCCGGGTAGCACGAACGGGCGGGCGAACGCGCGCTCCTCCGGGAACACGCTGGCGAGCAGGAATGCCGTGGGGAAGAACAGCTCCCACAGGTAGGCGACATTCGACTGCAGGCCGGCGCCCTCACCCTTGCCCGGCACGAGCAGTGTCAACGCCGCGAGCACGGCGCCGAGCCCGCCGAAGAACAGCATCATCGAAACGACGCGGTTCAGTCGCTGGTGCGGGTTCTCGCGCAAGATGACGAACCCGAGCAGGAAGACGAGCCCGCCCAACACCAGGTTCACCGTGGCAAGAAGCTGGCTGCTGTCCATCATCGGCCGCCGTGCCCGCCTCCCATGGGTGTCCCCGCTGATACGCCGGAGGCGGCGACCAGGATGCGGCGGCGCGGGGCGCGGGCGTGCGACGGCGGCCCGGTCCGGGGAGTGTGAGCGGCCACGACTCACGCCGTCAAGCGACGATGAGCCCGTGGGTTACGTGCGCGAGGCCAAACCTCAGCGGAGCAGGCTGACGCGCACCACGGCCGACCCCACGCTGCTTCGGGCGCGGACGAGGTACACCCCAGGGGACGCCTGCCCTCCCGCCTCGCTCTGGCCGTCCCAGCGGAGCGGATGCTCACCTGCGGCGAGCGCTCCGGCGAAGATCGTTCGAATGCGCGCGCCGCGCACGTCGAATACCTCCACGCGCGCCTCCCCGGCTGCCGGCAGAGCGAGCATCAGTCCCAGGTTGCCGCGTGCGGGGACGGGGCCCAGGCTGCGGAGCGCGAAGCGAGGCGGCAGGCGCGGTGGCACCGCGACCGCTTCCAACTCCACCTCGAATGGCGCCGAGAGCCAGGTGCCAAGGACGCTGTCGCCCAGTCTCGCGATCACCTCGAGCATGGCGCCGGTCGTCGTGTCGGGCGGGATGAATTCGAAGCGTGGGAGGGTGCCGCCCCCGACCGTGGTCCAGCGCAGGCCGCGATCCGAGGAATACGCGACGGAATAGCCATCCGGTTCGACGTCGGGCGGGATCCAAGCCAACCCGATCGCCTCGTGCCCGCGAAAACGTCGCGGCGGCTGCACCGAACCGAACGCCGGCAGCGGCCCGCCCGCCAAGTCGGGCGCGGTGATGCTCATCGTGGCGTGCGCCGCGAACCAGCCACCGACGTCGTACTCCCCGGAGAGCGTCACGGTTCTGCTGTCGCCACTGGGCACCCACGTCATCACGTCCACCGCACGAATCGCGACGGAGAGCCGGCCACCCGACTCGCGTTGTGGCTCGCCCACCGCGGCGACTGGATGTCCGTCGAGGCGCAGGCTCGTGAGCCGCACCGCGGAGCTGCCATCCGGCGGCGACAGCAGGAAACGAAGAACGGGCGATTGGGAAACCGACGCCAGCGCACCGGGATGGACTTCGCCCGACTCCTCGTGCAGCCCCACGTGCATGCCGCACGGCACGGCGAGCAGCGGTTGCTCCACGTCATTGCTCTGGACACGCACCTCGCCCGCGTAGTCCCCGTCGCGATGCCCGCGTGCATCGAACGTCACGCGCAGCGTGTCGGCGCCGCCCGGCGGCGTGCGACCGCTCGTGCGGTCCAGTCGCAACCAGTCTTCCTGGAACGACAGCCTCACGCGCAGTCCGGGATGCGCGTACCGCACGTTGTACGCGACGCGCAGTCCCACCGCGCCGTTTTCGTCCTGGATCCCCACGGTGGCGGCATCGAGCAGGGCGCCGAGCTCCTTGTATTGGTACTCGATCGACCCGCTCGGCCACAGGAACACCTGAAATGTGTAGGGCACTGCTCCCGAGAAGTGGATGGCGTCCTTCCATTCGACGATGAACTTGCTGCCGTCGTGATGCGCGTACACACGTCCGGCACCTCGCGCGGCGCGGAGGTCGAGGTCGGTCCAGTAGGGCGCCACCAGCGCCCGTGGCACGCCTTCCGCGGCGTTCGGGAGATCGGTGTTCACGAGCGAGCTGTCGCGACTCGTGAACGACACGAAGCCATTCGTGCAGACGTGTACCTCTGAGTACAAGCGCCCGTAGAACGGGAACGGGAACGGCAGAGCCACCGTTGTGCTGGAGTCGTCCGCTCCCCCGAACAATCGTGTGCCCAGACCGGAGATCTCCTGCCACTCGAACGCCGGTCCGCCAGGCGCGTCGGAGTCCTGCCAGCGATAGCCGAACGCGTCCGGTCCGCCGTTCCCGAGCGTGCCGACGCCGGGACCGGTGGCGCCCTTCACCTGCGCCACCGGCGGCGGAACGCCGCCCGCCGCGAGACCGGGCGCCGTGCCGATCAGCCCCTGGTAGGCGCTCGCCGTCCAATCCAAAACTGCGCCCCCCGAGTTTCGGAGCACGAGCAGTCGCTGCTGGCGGGCGGCCTCTTCGTCGAGCGTCGTGCTCGTTGCCGCTTCGAGCCGGATGACTTGAGGGTCGATCACGGGCGCTGCGCTGCCCACGCCGTGGAGCGGCAGCGTGGCGAGCGGTCGCTGCGGATCGTTGTTCACGAGCGTGAGCAAGCCGTGGGAGTCGGCGATCCCGGACGGCGAGAACACCACGGCCAGGGACGTGGCCTCGCCAGGCAGCAACGAGAACCCCTCCCCCGCGACAGTGAACGCTGGCTGATCCGTCCGGACTTCGCTCACAACCAGCGGGTCCACACCGTCATTGGCGACGGTGAGTTCCAGCGTGTCGCGGGCGCCGGTGAAGTGCGCACCGAACTCGAGCGCCGGGGATGACAGCACGAGGTGCGGGGCGCCGCTGACCGCGAGCGACACGGCCACATTCGTGTCGGCCGCCGATGGGTCGTTCGTGAACAGCCGCAGGCGGCCGTGGTATTCGCCCGAGGCCAGTCCCGCCGCGTCCATTCGGAGCCGCACGCTCTGGCGTCCGCCGGCGGGGACGAAGCCCGAGGACGGCTCCACGGCGAGCCACTGGCGGAGCGGCACGATTCGCACCGCAAGGCTGTCCCGTACGTACGCCTGGTTGAACGCCACCAGCAGTCCCACCGTTCGGGTCGTGTCCTGGATCCCCACTGTGGCCGCCGAAGTGTTGCCGGTCATGGAACGGTACTGGTAACGGATCTCGCCCGATGGGTAGAGGATGCACTGGAACGTCATCACGGACTGGACGTCGTTGTAGCGCGGCGCGCCCTCCCAGCTCACCACGCAGCGTGTACCGTCGTAGTGCAGGAACACGCGGTCCACGCCAACGCCCAGTTGGAGATCGTCCCAGAACGCGGCGATCATGTTGCGCGGGCCCCGGTTCGACGGCAGTCCGGTGTTGATGAACGCCGGGCCCTCGTTGCCGAATTCGAGATAGCCGTTCGTGCACAGCCTCACCTGCGTGAACCGCCGTCCGTAGAATGGGAAGCTGAAACCGAGCGGCAAACGCTCCGACACGGCCTCGTCGCCGGAGAGCGCCACCGCGTACTCCGGTCGCGCGATGTCCACCCATTGGTACACGGGGCCACCGGGCTCCGACGAGTCCGCCCAGCGATAGCCGAACGCGTCGGGTCCTCCCGTGGCGCTGGTCTGAGGTTCGCGCGCCGGACCATCGGTGCCCTTCGCCAGAACCTCCGCGGGCCACGACTGCTGCGAGAGCCCGAAGTCGAGTTCGGGCGGCGGGCTCTCCCATTCGAGAGTGCCCGGCGAGTCGTTGTGGAGCTCCACGTTGCGCTCCACGACCTCGCCGGTGTTCGCGGCAGCCGTCACGGCCTGTGGCGAGAATGTGAGTGTCGGCGGCCCGAGCGTCGTGCCGGTGGCGATGTTGGAGAGCGAGCCGGGATTCCCGAACTCGTCACGCGCGAGCAGAGCGAGCCAGTAGATGGTGCGACTCGCGAGGCCGCGCACGCGATAGGTCTCGGTACTGCCAGCGACGTGCGGCGCGGGCGCGACGACCGGCGTCGCGGTGGCGAACGTCTCGGGCGTTATTGGCTCGGTCGCGACCCGCAGTTCATACCGGCTCGCGGTGCCGGCGCCGCCGTCGTCGCCGGTAGCCGTCCATGTGAGGTCCAGCGAGTTGGAGCCCGTCGACGTCACGCCGAGATCGGCGATCCCGCCAGGCGAGACGCTGTCGGGGTCGGCCGCGGCGAGTTCGAGGTTCAGCCGCCCGCCCGAGACGCACCGGCCCGCGAGGCCCGGCAGCGGGTCCGCGAAGCGCAGGAGCCGGGCCTTCACCTCGGCCGCGGTCATCGCCGGGTAGCGGCCCATGAGGAACGCGCACGCGCCGGCCACATGCGGCGAGGCCATGCTCGTGCCTGAGAGGTGACGGTAGCTGTCGCCTGTCGCGGTGGACAGGATGTCCACGCCCGGCGCAGCGAGGTCCACGCTCGTCAGGCCATAGTTCGAAAACGTCGCCAGCTGGTCGGCGTGATCGGTCGCGGCCACCGACACGATGCAATCGGAGCTGAGCGCGCTCGGGTATTGCGGGTGGAGGTCGGTGTCAGAGCGCGCGTTGCCCGCCGCCGCGACGAACAACTGCCCCGCCACACCCGCGGCGTCGATGGCGTCCTCGAGCGCGCGCGAATAGAGTGGGCCGCCCCACGAGTTGTTCGTGACCCGCACGCCGAGCCGAGTCGCGTATTCGAGCGCTTCCACCGCCGCGGACGTGGGGCCGCTGCCCGAGGCGCCGAGGAACTTGAGCACGACGATGCGCGCCCGCCAGACGACACCCGTGACGCCGATGCCATTGTTCCCCACGGCGCCGATCGTGCCCGTGGTGTGCGTGCCGTGGCCGTTGTCGTCGCGCGGGTCACCGTCGTGGTTCAGGAAGTCGTAGCCATGCACGTCGTCCACGTAGCCATTGCCATCGTCGTCCACGCCGTTCCCCGGCACCTCCCCGGGGTTGGTCCAGATGTTCGCCGCCAGGTCCGGGTGGTCGTACTGGGCACCTGTGTCGATGTTGCCGATGAGCAGCGTGGGCTCGCCGGTGAAGCGTTCCCAGGCCGCCTCCGCGTGGATATCGGAGCCCGCGGACCCGCCCGTCTGCCCGGTGTTGTGGAGTCCCCACTGATCAGAGTAGAGCGCGTCGTCCGGCGTGCGGTCGATGCTCCAGAGGTAATTGGGCTCGGCGTATTCGACGCGCGTGTCGAGCGCCAGTCGCGCCACCGCCTCCTCGACCGACACGCCGACCACGCGCAGTCGCTCGAGGCCGGGGAGATGGAAGCTGGCGACGCGCTCGGCGCCCAATCCCTCCATCGCCTGCACGCGCGCCGACGCGAGCGTGCGCGGCTTCCAGCGCACGAGCAGTTCCCCGGGCACGTGGTCGCTGGCTCCGGCAGCCGAACCCAACAGCGACGCGAGCGCGGCCCCCGCGAGAAGTTGACGGAAGGGTATGGACATCGCTCCTGATGGACGGGGGCGCCTCCGGGCGGGGCGGTGCTCCACCGTATGGAGCAGCAGCCTCCCCCGTGACCCGACCCGCGCGTGGCCCCGGTGCGTGGGGAGCATAGCCGTTCCCGCTGACGAACTGCGAATGGAACGAGCGCTCGCATTCGAACGACGGCCGGGCACGGCGGCAGGGTTCGGTGACGCGGTCCTCTCGCCCGCACGGCCTCCGGCGGCGCATCACGCGCTAGTTCGAGTTGGCCCCGGCGTCCCGGGCGATCAGGTCGGCGAGGTCGAAATCGTCCACGAACCTGACCGCGCTCTGCTCGATGACCTTCCCGTCCTTGGCCACCTGTACGGTGCGCGCGACCCGTGCTGTCCAGTAGGTGTCCCGCTCCCGTTCCGGATGCGCTTCCATGAAGGCGATGGCCTGGGCGTGGAGCAACCCGGCCGCCTGGATGCGCCCGTTCTCGTCGCGAGCGGCCTGATGGGAGCCGGCGTCGATCAGGTAGTAGTAGACGTAGTCCGCGTGCCACACCCTGGCGCCGTCCGCGCGGGTTTCCACGGGGTACTGCAGGCAGTCCTCCGACAATGTGCTCAGGCTCTCGACCTTCACGCCGCCCGCGGCCGACACGGCCCCGGAGGAACCGTGTTCTGCCGCGTTCGAACAGGCGCCGAGTGTCGCGACCAGCACGAGCAGCGCGAGCACGACCGCCGGATTCGAGTTCATGCGCGCCTGCTCGAGGCGCGCGCCAACACGCGCTTCCGGCCAGGCTTCTGGTAGCGCACCATCACGCGCGTCGTGATGCCGCCGCGCACGTTGAACAGCCCGATCACCTTGATCTCGCGCGGCTTCGCGGCGCGGACGAGGTCGTCCAGGATCCGATTCGTGACCTGCTCGAAGAAGTGCCCCTCGTTCCGGAACGACCACAGGTAGAGCTTGAACGACTTGAGCTCGACGCACAGCCGGTCGGGCACATAGCGCACGACGATGGTGCCGAAGTCGGGCTGGCCCGTGACCGGGCACAGCGCCGTGTACTCCGGACATTCGTGCCGGATCCAGTAGTCCCGGTCCGGGGCAGGGTTCTTGAACGTGACCAGATCACGGCTCGGCTTGGACGGCATCGCGCTCTCCGGCGGTAGACCGCGCAGTGTGTGACGCACGCGAGTGATGGTCAACCGGGGAAGAGCTATGCATCGAGCCCCGTCGCGAGCGTCGTCCGGACGCATGACCGCCGCGACACGCGGTTCGCCCTCCACCGACATCGCATGCTACCGTTCGTGCCCCGATGAGACGCGTGTTCCTCGAGACCTACGGCTGCCAGATGAACGTGGCGGACTCCGAGCTCATGGCCGGCGTGCTGGAGCGCGCCGGCATGGAGCTCGTGGAGAACGCCGAGGATGCAGACGCCGTCATCCTCAACACCTGCGCCATCCGAGAGCATGCCGAGCAGCGCGTGCTGGGCCGGCTCGGCGAGTTCGCGAATCTCAAGTCGCGCAATCCGGACCTGATCGTTGGCGTTGCCGGGTGCATGGCACAGCACCTGCGCGCGCGTCTGCTCGACAAGAAACGCGTGCTGGACCTGGTCGTGGGCCCGGACGGCTACCGAAACCTGCCCGAGCTCCTGCGCCGTGCGGCCAGCATCCCTACGGCAGAAGTGCGGCTCGACCGCGACGAAACCTACGGCGATCTCGAGCCCAAGCGCCATACCGGCGTGCGCGCCTGGGTCACGGTGCAGCGAGGCTGCGACAAGTTCTGCACCTATTGCGTCGTGCCATACACGCGCGGCCGCGAACGTAGCCTGCCGCTCGCCGACCTGGTCCGCCAAGTCGAACAGGCCGCGGCACGGGGTTTTCGCGAGATCGTGTTCCTCGGCCAGACGGTGAACAGCTACCGAGACGGCACGCACGACTTCGCCGACCTGCTCCACGCTGCGAATGACGTGCCCGGCGTGCTTCGCATTCGCTACACATCACCGCACCCGAGCGACATGAGCGAGCGCGTGCTGGACGCCATGACCGCGTGCGACAAGGTCATGCCGCACGTTCACCTGCCACTCCAGAGCGGCTCCGACCGCGTGCTCGTGGCCATGCAGCGGAGCTACACGCTCGAGCAGTACCGGACGCTACTCGCGCGCATCCGTGATCGCATGCCCGGCGTCGCGGTGAGTACCGACGTCATCGTGGGTTTTCCCGGCGAGACGCTCGAGGACTTCGCCGCGACCCAGGCGTTCCTCGCGGAAGCGCGATTCGACAGCGCGTTCCTGTTCAAGTACTCGGCCAGGCCCGACACCAAGGCATACCGGAGCAGCGAGACCGTGGACGACCACGAGAAGGGGCGCCGGCTCCAGGCGCTGATCGACCAGCAGCATGGCATCTCCGGCCAGATCATGGACGGCTGGCTCGGCCGCGAGGTCGAAGTGCTGGTGGACGGTCCCTCCTGGCGCGGGAAGG
>JAHFBW010000173.1 GCA_023249845.1 Candidatus Eiseniibacteriota bacterium | reverse complement strand
CCTGCGCCTGGCGGCACCCGAGCCGCAGCGGCTCGTGGTCCGCACCGACGAGCACGACGACTACCCGCGCTCGCTTAAGCGGCTCGCCGGCTACGCCATCACGCACGAGCGCACCGCGAGCCGCGAGGCGCGTACCGCGGGCAACCCGCTGTTCCCGGTCAACCGCCTCGATCTCCTGCTGCGGCACAACAGCGCCAACCACAAGCGCGAGACGATCGCGTTCTCCAAGCGGCACCAGGCGGTGGTCGAGCGGGCGGCGTGGCTCGCGCTGTGGCAGAACTTCGCCAAGCCGTTCTCGGAGCGTCACGGTGGCGGCACGCCGGCGATGCGGCTGGGGCTCACGGCCCGCCCGCTGCCGCTTCGCGAGCTGCTCAAGCGCCGGCGGTTCCCCGACCGGGTCGGGCTGCCGCCGGAGTGGGCGCGCTACTATCGCGGCGAGGTGCCGACGCGGCGCTACGCACACGAGCAGCGCCACCGGTTGAAGCTCGCGGCGTGAACTTCGGTCCACGCGCACCGCGAGCGGGGGTTCGACAACTCAGCAACAATCTTCACAGCACAACCTACTGCTCTCTGGGAGTGGCCGCGACGCTCTGCCCAAGGGCCGCGGGCGAACCGCTGGCCGCGCGGACATAGAGATCCGCCGACCAGACCAGCGTTTCGCTGCGCTGCATCCGCGTGAAACCGTGCTGCTCGAGCAGCGCCTGCATGGCTCTCGCCGGGTGAACGAAAGCCCTAAAAGGATTTCGCAGCATGGCGCGCCCCAGATTCTCAACGGCGAACACTGCGCGGACAAACCACCGGTCGCGTGGGAACGAGAATGCGAACATGCGCGAGCTGCGCTTCAACGCTGCTTCAATCAGCTGTGCGTACGTGGGATAGCAGCAGACCACTCGATCCAGCGCCACGATGTCGGCGGGCTGGATGTCGCCGGCCATGGCCACGAAGTCACCATGAATCAGTTCAAGCCGGTCCATGAGGTTTCGACGACCGGCCTCCTCGCGAGCGGCGGCGAGATATGCCGTCGACGCATCCACCGCGGTCGCCCTCCGAACCCCCGCGGCCAAGAGCTCGAAGCTGAGCGCCCCGATGCCCGAGCCGATATCCAGCACACTGCTCCCGCTCCCTGCGCCGAGAATGGCATCCTTGAGCAGGCGGGTCGTGGCGTCGGGCCCTCGCTTGCGGTACTGAGCGAGATCGCGCCGGGCCACGGCGGCAGTGAACTGACGCTGGCTCGTGGCACAGAACACGGAGCAGCACGAGCTCACGAGCGCCTGCCTCTCGCGCCGTTCAGCACGCCGTCCAACACCTCGAGACAGTTCTCGTACCGTCCGAACGACGGCATCAGGTAAACGCCGTTCGCGAGGTCCCGCGCCTCCGCGAGCAGTGCGCGTGCGAGCTCCACGCCCACCTTCTGGCCCTCGTTGCCCGCGTCGTGCATGCGGCGCCGAATCCAGTCCGGCACCTGGATGCCGGGCACCTCGTTGTGCAGGAACTCCGCGTGGCGGAACGACTGGAGCGGCAGGATGCCGATCAACAGCGGTACCTTGGGTGTTCCGCCGAGCTCGTCCAGGAAGCGCTTCCAGCTCTCGAGCTCGTAGACGGGCTGCGTCATGACGAACTGCGCGCCGGCGTCGAGCTTGCGCTGGAATCGCTCTAGCTCGGTCTTCAGGTCCTCGGCCGTCGGATTCACGCCACAGCCCATCGCGAACGCGGTGCGCCCGCCGATGGACGAGCCGGCCTGGTCGGTGCCGCCGTTCAGCTGGCGCACGATGTGGATGAGCCCCACCGAATCGGTGTCGAACACGGCCGTCATGTTGGGGTAATCGCCGAGGCTCGGCGGGTCGCCGGTCAGGCACAGGATGTTGCGCAGGCCCACGGCGTGGGCACCAAGCAGTTCGCTCTGGAGCGCCATCAGGTTCCGGTCGCGTGTCGTGTAGTGGAGGATGAGCTCCATGGCGGGCAGCTCGCGGTGGATCTGCGTCGCGAGCGACATCGCACTCATGCGAATGCGCGCCATCGGGCTATCCGCGATATTGATGCAGTCCACGCCACGCTCTGCCATGAGACGGGCGCCGGCCATGACCTTCTGCGTCTGGATGCCGCGTGGCGGATCGATCTCGACGCTCACCGCGAACCGTGAGCGCATGAGACGCAGCAAGCTCGGCTCCTCAGACTCTCCACCGCTCTCCGCGGCTGCAGGCTCCAGCACGCGCACTTCCGCCCCGCTGGGCAGCGACTCCGCAGGGAGGTGCGAGGCGAGCCGCTCACGCATGGCGCGAATGTGGGCGGGCGTGGTGCCGCAGCAGCCGCCCACGAGCCGCACGCCGAGCGCGGTGGCGCGCGCCGCAAAGTCTGCGAAGTACTCGGGACTCGACAGGTAGACATAGCGGCCCTCGACGAACTGTGGAAGGCCGGCGTTCGGCATGGCGGACACCGGCGTGCCGTCCGCCGCGGCCACGAACTGCTCCAGCAGCTCAAGCGTCGCCTGCGGGCCCAGACCACAGTTCACGCCGACCACGTTCGCACCCGCTTGCTTGAGCGCGCGCACGACCAGCGCGGGCGTGTGGCCGTAGCGCGTCTTGCCGTCCGTGCCGAACGTCATCTGGGCGACGATGGGCACTTCGGCGGTCACGGCGTGCACCGCGCGGAGGGCGAGCAGGATCTCGTTAAGGTCCTGGAACGTCTCGAGCACGAACACGTCGAGTCCGCCCTCGAGAAGTCCCTCGGCCTGCGCGCGGAAGGCGACCGTGGCCTCGGCGGGCGAGACCGGGCCGAAGGGTTCGAGCGCACGCCCGAGCGGGCCCATCGAGCCGGCGACGAACGCCGTGGTCCCGGCCACTTCGCGCGCGTTTCGCGCCAGCTTGACTCCCTGGCGCGCCAGCATGCGGGCCTTCTCATCCAGTCCATGAGCGCTGAGCCGTATCGCATTGGCGCCGAACGTGTTGGTTTCTACCAACTCGGCGCCCGCAGCGAGGTACTCGCGATGGATCTCCTCGACGAGCGCGGGGGCCGTGAGATTGAGCTCATCGAAGCAACGCTCGAACGGGATGCCCTTCTGGAACAGGAGGGTCCCCATGGCGCCATCGGCGAGCAGCGGGCCCTTGGACAGGCGATCGAGGAACGGGGAAGGCATTGGAGGACGGACACTACGCGCACGGGGCGGTGGCGTTCAAC
This sequence comes from Candidatus Eiseniibacteriota bacterium, assembly GCA_023249845.1. Lineage (GTDB taxonomy): Bacteria > Eisenbacteria > RBG-16-71-46 > RBG-16-71-46 > RBG-16-71-46 > JAIOPA01. The sequence continues at coordinate 3,973 of JAHFBW010000173.1, read as the reverse complement.
CGGACCTCGCCCGGCCCGAGACGCGCCGCGTCCGACGGCCTCGAGGGGACGGACCGGAGGGCCTCTGCTAACGTCCCGACCCGTGAAACTCACCGCTCTCTTCACGCTCGGCCTGGCAGCACCCGCGCTCGCACTGGCCGCCAGTCCCGCCGTGCCCACGCTTCCCGCGAGCGCCGTCCATCCGGGGCAGAAGGCCGTGGTGCGCACCGTGTTCGCGGGCGACTCCGTGGAGACGTTTGATGCGGAGATCGTGGGTGTGCTCCCGGGAGGACGGGCGGAGGGTGACCTCATCCTGGCCCGCGCCACGAGTCCGCGTGTCGAGCGGACCGGTGTCGCGCAGGGCATGAGCGGCTCGCCGGTCTACGTGGACGGCCGCCTGATCGGCGCGCTCTCCTCGGGCTGGGCGTTCTCTCGCGAGCCGGTGTTCGGCATCACACCGATCGCCGAGATGCTCGCGGTACTGGACGAACCGGAGTCGCCGATCCACGACGGCACCGCCGGACCGGTCGGCGTGGACCCGGGCCCGGGAGCGCGCGCGCGATTCCGTGAGTTCCGTTGGGCCCTGGAGGACACGACCGCGCCCCCGGCTGAGCCGGCGCGTGACGCGCGGCGCGCGCTGCTTCCGCTGCCTCTGGTTGTGAGCGGCGCCAACCCCGCGATCTTGGGTCCGCTCCGCGAACTCTTCGAGCCCGAGGGCTTCGCCGTCGTTCCCGGGGGCCGCGATCGAACTCCCTCCGCGCAGCGCCCGTCTCTCGAACCGGGCGACGCGGTGGCGGTGGATATACTGCGTGGCGACTTGAACCTGTCCGCGCTCGGGACCGTGACCTACCGAGACGGCGATCGGGTGTTGCTCTTCGGCCACCCGTTCTTCCAGAGCGGGGAGGTGCGCCTGCCGCTTTCGACGGCTCGCATCTCGACAGTGCTCGCGAGTGTGAACACGTCGTTCAAGCTTGGCACACCCGGCACGCCGGTGGGCACCGCAACACAGGATCGCCGGAGCGCCGTGGCGGGCCGGCTAGGGTCCTCACCGAAGCTGCTTCCGCTGCGTGTCACCGTGCGCGGCGCCGGTCCGCGCGACCAGCACTTCGCGTTCGAGACTGTGGAGGACCGGAGCCTTCTGGCCCAGCTCGTCAGCGTGGCAGCGCTGAACAGCCTGCTCGAATCGGGCGGCACGGGCGTGATGCAGACGCTCCGCTGGTCACTCGCGATCTGGAAAGAGGGCCGGGTGCTGCGCGTGGGAGATGTGGCCGCGGGTGAGAACCCGCTCGCCGACGTCGCGGCCACGCTTGGCACACCGGTGCGCTTCCTCGCCGGCAATCCGTACGAGCGCTTCCATGCGGATAGCCTCGTCGTGGAGTTGGAGACGCGGCCGGGCCGCGCGCAGTCCACGCTCCGGTCGGTGTCACTCGCGCGTCCCAGCGTGCGCCCGGGCGGCGTCGCGCGCATACGCGCCGTTCTCGAACGCTGGCGCGGCGAACGGCGGACCGTGACGCTCGACGTGCCGGTGCCCGACGAGCTGCCGGATGGCCGCTATGTGCTCTCGGTGAGCGGAGGCCTCGAGTTCGATCGCTTCCTCGCGGCGCGGCTACCGGCGAGGTTCCGCACGGTGTCGTTCGAGGACGCATGGACACGTCTCGCGCTCGCACGCCACTCCAACATGCTGCACGCCGGGATCTGGGCGCGCGCTCCGGAGGTCTCGGTCGATGGCGAGGACCTCCCCGAGCTCCCGAACTCGGCGCTCGCGATCCTGGCGTCCGGGCAACAAGCAGGAGATCGCGCGCGGCGCGGCGACTGGGCGCTCATGCAGGAGGTGACGCGCTCGATGGAGGATGTCGTGCGCGGCGAAGTGGTGCTGGAGCTCGTGGTGGATCGTCTCGCCCCTTGAGGGCGCATCAGCTCGCCGCGAGGCGGGCCACGGAGGGATCGTGATCGAGGGCCGGCGCGTGCGGGGTCGGTGGAGCGGCATCGGGCTCGCATGCGGACTGGCGCTCGCGTCGGCCGCCGGTCCGGCCAACCCAGCGGACACGCAGTACTGGACGAGCAACTCGGCCGCGGATCACGCGCGCGCGGAGTCGCGCGGCGTGGTCGTGGAAGCTGACGGCGTGCTTCGCCCGGGTCCGCGCACGGTATCCTTCCCCACGGACTCACTCGGGATCGCGTGGTGTCTCGCCGTCCTCAAGGACGGCTCGGTGGCGGTGGGTGGGGACGACGGGCGTGTACTGCGCTGGAGCGAGCGCGCCGGCTGGCGCGTGTGGGCGCGACTCGGCCCCGGCCAGGTGCAGTCGATCGCCGCGGATGGCGATGGTGCGGTGGCTGGCGTGGGTCCGCGCGGTCACATCTATCGCATCGCGGCGAATGGCGACACATCGCGGCTCGCCACGACCGGAGAGCGCCATGTCTGGGGATTGGTGAGTGCGGGCAAGTCTGCCTGGTACGCCGCGACGGGCACGCGAGGCCGGCTGCTGCGGATCTCCGGCGCGCGCGTTGAGGTGCTGCTCGACACCGAGGAGAGCAATCTCGTCTCCATCGTTCCCGATGGCTCGGGCGGCGTCTACACGGGGGGCGACTCGCGCGGACGCGTCTACCAGGTGCGGGCCTCCGGCGAGGCGCGCACACTCTACGACGCTGCTGAAGACGAGATCCGCGGGCTCGCCGTGGGCGGAGACGGCGTCGTGTGGGCCGCGGCGTTGAGCGTCTCGGCTGCGAGCGAGGAACCCGCAAGTGAAGAAGGTCCCCAGCCGACGCGTGGCGCCGTCTCGGGCGGTCGAGCGGTGCTCTATCGGCTGACGCCCGAGGGCGAGGCCTCGGCGTGGTGGACGTCGCCGCAGCCGCTGGTTTTCGCACTCACACCCACGGCACGCGGAGTGCGCGCCGCGACGGGCAATCGCGCAGGAGTCTATCGGATCGAGCGACCGAACGGCGCCGTGCTCGAGCTCGCGCCGCCCCAGGGACAGGTCACGGCGCTCGCACCGCATGGCGACGTGCTCTACGCCATCACCTCGAATCCCGTGGTTCTGTGGCGGCTCGGCCCCGGCTCCGAGAGCGGCGGCGAGCTGCTTTCGACGGTCCAGGATGCGCGGCGGTTCGCGCGGTTTGGGCGGCTCGGCTCCTCGGGCAGCGGGGAGCGGGAGTTCAGCACGCGCACCGGCAACAGCGAGACGCCGGATACGACCTGGACGCGCTGGCAGCGTGTAGGTGGAGATGGTGCCATCGCATCGCCTCCGGGCCGCTACTTCCAGTGGAAGGTGAAGCTGGGTGGTGGCGATGCGAGCGTGGACGAGGTGACCGTGTCGTGGCGCGAACCCAACCTTCCGCCGCGCGTGGAGGAGCTCTCGGTTGCGGCCCAGGGGCAGGGCTTTCGCGAAGGCGAGATGAGTGCGCGCACCGAGGCCATCACGCAGACGCTTCCCGGCGGCCAGAAGGTGGAGTATTCGGCCACGGTCGGAGGCAGCCGAGCGCTCCACGAGATGCCGGTGTGGGCGCGCGGCCTTCGCACGCTGTCGTGGCGCGGTGTGGATCCGAACGGGGACCCACTGCGCTATCGCGTGCTGGTGCGCGCGGAACCCGACGGCGACTGGATCGAGATCGGCAAGGACCTCGAGGCCTCGCTGCTTACGTGGAACACGAACACGCTCCCCGACGGACGCTACCGAGTAAAGGTGCAGGCTTCGGATCGCGACGGGAACGCCGTCGGGGAAGCGCTCGTCGCCGAGACCGTGAGCGAGCCGTTCCATGTGGACAATCATTCGCCCCAGGTGACCGCGCTCGACGCGTCCGTGGAGGGCGGCCGCGTCGTCCTCTCCGGCGCCGCGAGCGAGGGCGAGGGCTGGCTCCTGCGGCTCGACCTGTCTGCGGACGACGGCCCGTGGCGTTCGCTCTCGCCCGAAGGCGGATTCGCGGACTCGCCGCGACTCACGTTTCGCGTGCCGCTTCCCGAGCTCTCGCCCGGCCCGCACCTGCTTTCGGTGCGCGC
>JAHFBW010000172.1 GCA_023249845.1 Candidatus Eiseniibacteriota bacterium | reverse complement strand
TCGTGTGCGAACGTCTCGCACGCGGTGAGCCATGCCGCGTCATCCTCGAAGCCCGCGACCACGGTGAACGCCGCCTCGCCGGCGAGTACGGGGTTCAGCGCGGCGACCGCGCGTCCCAGCACCGTAAGTGCCGCCGGCTCGCGCCGCGGCCAGTCGCGCCAGCGCGAAGCGTCGCCGAGCATCGCCGCGTCGCAACTCCATGCCATCGCCACGCGCGCGGGCGGTTGCGGGAGCAGCTTCAAGCTCGCTTCAACGAACACGCCGAGCGTCCCGCGCGAGCCCACCAGCATCCGATGCACGGCATGACCCGCGACGTTCTTCACGACGCGGCCGCCGGTCTTCGCCAGCAGGCCGTCACCCGTGACGAAACGCGCGCCGAGGATGCGATCGCGCGGCGCGCCGAACGCGCGTCGGCGAGGACCGCTGGCATTCGCGGCCAGCACCCCGCCGAGTGTCGCGCCCCAGCTCTCGGCGCCCTCGAGCGGCAGCTCCTGCGACTTGGCACCCAGCGTCGCGCGCAGATCGTCGAGCGTGATCCCGCACTCGGCGGTGACCGTGAAGTCCTCCGGGTCATAGATGGTGACGCGCTTCATCGCCGTCGTGTCGAGGGCCACGTCGTACCGCTCCGGCGCGTTCTCTCGACGCAGCGACACGCCGCCGCCCCACGGCACGAGCTTCAACCCTTCGGCTCCCGCCTGCCGCACGGCGTCCGCCACCTCGGAAGCACTCTCCGGCCGCCACGCCATGCGTGGTGCCGCGCCGTCCATCGCGAAGCGCAACGCATCGGTGACGTGTGGCGAACTCGGCATGTTGAGCTCGCTCATATCCACGGCCCCTCGGTGCTCCCCGAGGCCGCCGACGCCGAGAACCCTCGCATCGCCTCGAACGAGCCTTTGCGCGCCTCGCCGCAGGCCGAGCCGCCGGGCAGGATCTTGCCGGGGTTAAGCCTGCGGTCGGGGTCGAACGCCGCGCGCACGCGCTCCATCACCGCGAGGTCAGCTTCCGTGAACAGCTCCGACATCATCGAACGCTTCTCGATGCCCACGCCGTGCTCGCCCGAGATCGTGCCGCCGTACGCGATGCACATGCGCAGGATCTTGTGCGAGACCTCGAGCGCGTCCGCCTGCTGCTTGGCACTGGAGGCGTCGAATAACACGTGCGGGTGCAGGTTGCCGTCGCCGGCGTGGAACACGTTGCCGGCGTCGAGGCCCTTCTCGGCGGCGAACGCGTACACGTTGGCCAGCGCCTCAGCGAGACGCGTGCGCGGAACGACACCGTCCATGATGGTGAAGCCCGAAGCCGCGCGGCCGTACGCCCCGAACGCGGACTTGCGTCCCTTCCACAGCTGTGCCCGCTCGTCGGCGTCCTTGGCGATGCGCGTGCTGCGGGCGTTCTGCTCGCGCGCGATCACCGCGATGCGCTCGGCCTGCGGCTCCAGCGTGACCGCGGGGCCATCCACCTCGATGAGCAGCACCGCGGCCGCGTCGGTCGGAAGCCCGATGTGCAGCCACTCCTCCACGAGTGTCGTGGTGTGGCGGTCCATGATCTCCATGGCCGCAGGCACGATGCCGCCGGCGATGACGCGCGACACCGTCCGGCACGCATCCTCGACGGTGGCGAAGTCGAACAGCAGCGTCTTCACGCCCTCCGGCGTGGGCAGCAGCCGCACGCAGATCTCGGTGACGATCGCGCACGTGCCCTCGCTGCCGCTGATCACCGAGAGCAGATCCAGCCCCGGCGAATCCGGTGCCTCACCGCCCAGCGTCACCGCCGTGCCGTCCGCCAGCACGACGACCGCGCCGAGCACGTGGTTGAACGTGACGCCGTACTTCAAGCAGTGCGGCCCACCGGCGTTCGTCGCGACGTTGCCGCCGATCGTGGACACCTGTTGCGACGCCGGGTCCGGCGCGAAGTAGAGCTGCTTCGGCGCCAGCTGCTGCGAGAGCCACAGGTTCACGAGCCCCGGCTGCACCCAGGCGAACATGCGCGTCTCGTTCACGCGCAGCACCTGGTCCATGCGATTCAGGCTCAGCGACAGCCCGCCCTGCTCGGTGGTCGCGCCGCCCGCGAGCCCGGTGCCCGCGCCGCGCGGCGTCACGGGCAGGTTGCGCGCACGCGCCCAGCGCACCAGTGCGCAGACCTCGTCCGTCGAGCGTGGCAGCGCCACGGCGTCCGGCGGGCGACGTTCGAGCGTGAGCGCGTCCGCCTCGTACGTGAACAGCGCGGCCTCGCTGGCCATCACGCCCGATTCGCCGAGTAGCGCGCGCAGTTCGGCGAGGTCCGACTCGGTGACTGACATGACGGGCAGAGTAGCTCGGCGGATTGTAGAACCGCTAGCTTCGCGGTAACCGAGCGTCACGCCAGAGGGCTTGACGCTGAACACGTGCCCAATCAACCTGCGCTTCCTGAGGAGCCGTCCGGCGGAGCCGGAAGTAGGCTTCGTTAATCAGGCGGAAGCGGGCTGCGGGGGCCATAAGAGCGATGCGGGCGGTAATGCCAGACCCATTCTCAACCATCCTCGTACACGAGCGCGGGCCACGTGTGGCAAGTGGTTTGAATGACCGAGCAGGAGTCGACGGGCCTCGGCTCCGCGGGCAGGCCGAGCAGGTGGACCACGTTCGAATCCACATGTCGGACTCGCTTCTCTCCAGCAGCGACCAGAAGGAGCTTCGATTCTGGAAGAGCGACCCACGCTACAACCGCACCAGTAGCCTCTGGGAGAATCTGAAGGTCAAGGGCGGCGAGTTGCGTATGTTCGAGGAGCTCATGCCGATGTTGATGCCTCGATCGGATGAGCGCGTACTGGAGCTCGGCGCTGGCCAAGGATGGGCGAGCTTGATGCTCAAACGCCAGCATCCAGACTGCGAGGTCCACGCGAGCGAGCTCTCCCCGGACGCAATGCTTGGAGCCGAGAAGTGGGAGCAGCTCTTGGAGACTCGGCTGGACGGCTACTGGGCGTGCCAGGCAAACCACACGCCGTTCGAAGACGAGCAGTTCGATCTCGTGTTCACGTTCGCGGCATTCCACCACTTCGTGATCGGAGATCGGGGGCGGCAGGCGCTCGAAGAAGCACTCCGGATCACGAAGCGGGGGGGCGGCTCGTTCTACTCAGTGAACCCTGCGCACCGCCGTGGTTCCGTGACTGGAGCATGCGCAAGCTCAATCGCATCCGGCAGAGCTCGAACTTCGATATCGACGAAGACGTGCTCGTGCTCTCTCGCCTCCGTCGATGGGCGAGCGAGCTCCAGGCCACGATGGAAGTGCGCTTCGACACGAGCTGGTCGTGGCGGGAGATCGCTTTCACGGGCGTACTCCGGAGCGCCGCCGTGCGCGCGATCCCGGCGCTAGGCTGGCTGGTGCCCGTCGGTGCGCACTTGACATTCGTGCGCAAACGCTGACCTCGGGCTCAGGGCCTCAGGGATTCACGCAGCCCGGCCGTCTCCGCCAACTTCGCCATCACTTCCGTTACCTGTTCGTATCCCGTCTGCAGCAGGAAGTCGCTCGAGCGGCCGTACGACTTGGCGCCGAGGATGTAGAAGTCGGGCTCCGGGTTCGCGAGTACGTCCACGCCGAACGCTGGGATGCTCACACAGTCACTGGTACCCGCACCCCGGAGTGCGGCCGCCAGCTTCATCGGCGCGAGCGACTCGTAGCACTCGTGCACGCGCAGCTCGCGGTAGAGCGACGTATCGGGGCCGTAGCCGCAGTTGACGATGACCTGGTCCGCCTCCTCGGCGCGCGCGCCCGCGGCCGTATCGAGAATCGCGCGGTAGCGGTGCGTGGCCGAGTTGTACTCGAAGCTCTCGACCTCGCAGCCGCCCTGCCAGCGGACCGCGTCGGACGCTCCTGCCTGGAGCGCGCGGCCTTCCGCGTACAGCGCGCCCCGTGCCGATAGCGAGTCGTTCGCGATCTCGCCCGAGAATCCGGGCGTGTCGCGTCGCGTCACCCACACCGCGCGCGTGCCCGGCGCCTCACGCGCGAGCGCCGCCAGTGCGATCATCGTGGTCACCGCCGAGGCGCCGCCACCGATCACCAGCGTCGTGCGGCCTGCATGGCGCTCGCGCCGGAGCCCTCGCACGTCGTCCGGGTGATAACTCATCTGGGGCGCCAGATAGCTCTCGCCACGCGCCGGGATGCCGCCGGTGCCGGCGCGGTTCGGGTTCCCGAACGTGCCCGAGGCGTCCACGAGTGCTCGCGCATGCAGGACGCTCTCGCGGCCACCCGGGTCACGCACGATCAGACGGAACGGGTGCTCGCGCCGCTGCTCAACGGAGGAGCGGTCGCTCTTGCGCGCACCGTGACGCGACACCTGCACCACCTGCGAATGCGTGTGCACGCGCGACTTGAGCGAAGCGCTCGCGGCGAGCGGCTGCAGGACGCGTTCCACCAGCTCCAGGCCCGTCGGGCACGCGTCACCCGGCGGTGCGCCCCAGCCGTCACGCGCCAGCAACCGCGAGCTCGCCGGACCCACGGTCATGCTCCAGGGCGTGAACATGGAAACGTGGCCCCAGGCGAGCAGGTGGTCGCCGACCTCGCCGCGCTCGAACACGTGCGCGTCGAAGCCCAGCTCGACGGCGAGTGCGGCGGCTTCGAGACCCACCGGGCCGGCGCCCAGGACTGCGAGCGAATGCAGGGACGTCTCGGGCATGAGGACTCCAGATCAGGGGCGCGGTCGCGGGAAGCCGAGTATAGCGAGCGAAGCGGAGGACGTCAGGCGTCGCTGGTCTTGGCGATGGCCTCGATCATCTTCTCGCGCTGGCGCTCGAGCTCGTCCGCGTGACGACTGAGCGAGATCCACCACACTGCGAAACAGCCAGCGAGCGCGATCGAGGTGACCGCCAGCGAAGCCGCGCCATCATAGGCATCCGGCGCCAACGATCGCGCCGCCACGATGCCCAAGACGATGGCCGCAGCCACCGCCAGCACCGCGAGGTAGGCGAACAATCCCACCATGCCGCCCGGGCCACGCCGCGACATGCCCTCGGTGCGCGCCCGGGTCGGATGCACAATGGACACCCACGTTCCGAATGCTCCGCCCACGAACACCACCGCGAGATACCCGGTGACCATCAGACCCAAGCTCGGCAGCACGCTCGCGGGCCGGATCGCGAGCAGGACGCCGAACGCGAGCGCCGCCTCGAGCAGCGACCCCGTGACCCAACTGACGTTCTTGGTGAGCACGAGATCGCGGGAATCGAACGGCAGCAGGAACAACGTGCGGATGCCCGCGCCTTCGTAGCCCCACAGCATGAGGTTTCGCGCCGCGAGCGTGCTGGTCATGACGAACAGCGGCAGGATCTCACCGAAGCCCGCTTCGCGCGTCCGGCCGATCACCGCAAGCACCGCGACCGTGAGCGGCATCACCACCATCTGGTAGAGAACGGCCGGCGTGCGCATCATGTACACCACTTCGCGGGTGGCGAGCAGTGACTGGATGCGGGTGAGCCCCGGCCAGCGCACGGCGAACGAACTGTCGCGCTTCGTGGACGATGACGCCCGCACGCGCGTGCCCACGGCGCCACGAACGACCGCGCGCGACATGATGCGGGCCCCGAGCCACACCGGCAGGCAGATCGCCACGAGCGAGAGGAGCAGGCCCACGACGGGATGCGCGAACGGCCCCGCCGGCAGCGCGCCTGCCACCGCGGCCGGGGCGCTCACCGTGGGCAGGCGCTCGAACCCGTGCGCGATGTCGGCGAGCAGACGCTCCGGCGTCATGCCGACGCGACGAGCCTGCTCGGCCAGGTGGCGTGCCGAGCGGCCCATCATGAGCTGGAACCCGAGCACGGTGAGCGTGAACAGGAACGCGGCGACGTAGCGCATCCATTCGCGGCGGAGCAGGTCGTCGAGTACGGCGAGCAGCAGTTGCAGAGCAGCCGCGGTGACGAGCAGCAGCAGGAGCGCACCCGTGGCCGCCTGCGCGGCGGCGAGCAGCCCGGAGTGGCGCGCCACGCCCGCGCACGCGGCGGCCAGCGTGGGGATCGCCATGAGCACGATCGGCTCGCTGAGCGAGGCCAGCGTGTTGACGCCGAACACCTCGAGCGGGCGGATCGGGTAGCGCCGGAGCTTGTCCAACTCGAACGTCCGGCCGAGCGCGCCGGCCAGCAGCGACGCCCACATGATGGTGACCTGGCAGATGCCGAGCACCACGAGCAACGCGGGGGGCCCGATCTTCGCCGCGTAGAGCCACGCGGCAGCGGCCGCTCCCAGGTAGAGCGGCGAGAACACCAGCGCCAGGAGCGCGGTGAGGCCCGCCATGGCCCAGCGCCCTCGCCGCGTGGTGTTGTTCATGGCGAGGCGCCAGCGCAGCCAGAACAGCAGGCGGAACGTGTTCAAGCGGGTTCGGTACCGCGCGTGAGCCAGTCGAGCCCGTCGCCAGCCGCTTCGCGGCTCGCGCCCACCGTGTCGATGAACAGATCTTCGAGCGTGCGCGGCGCTCCGCCTGGGCCGCGCCGCAGGTCGTCGAGCGTGCCGCAGGCGGCGAGCCGGCCCTGCGAGATGATCCCAACGTGCGTGCACAGGCGCTCCACGACTTCGAGCACGTGCGAGGTCAGGAACACCGTCGTCCCCCGCGACGCCACCAGCTTCTGCAACAGCTCGCGCAGCTCGCGCGTGGCCACGGCGTCCACGCCCTCGAACGGTTCGTCCAGGAACAGGAGTCTCGGGTCGTGGATGAGCGCACAGGAGAGCGCCAGCTTCTTGCGCATGCCATGCGAATACCCGGTCACCAGCTTGTTCGCGTCGTCGGAGAGGTGCATGGCGGCGAGCAACTGCCCGGTGCGTGCGCGCGCCTCGGCCGGCGACAGGCCATGCGCTTCGCCCACGAAGCGCAGGTGCTCCTCGCCCGACAGCCGCTCGAACAGGTGCAGGCCGTCCGGCACGACGCCGATGCGGCGCTTGATGTCGAGCGCCTGCGTCTCCACGTCGTAGCCCAGCACGCGCGCGGAGCCGCCGCTCGGCGCGAGGAGTCCGGTGAGGATGTTGATGGTTGTGGACTTGCCCGCGCCATTGGGCCCGAGGAAGCCGAAGAACGAGCCCTCGGGCACTTGAAGCGTGAGGCCGTCGAGAGCGGGCCGCCCGCCGAAGAGGCGCGTGAGTTGGAGGGTCTGGATCGCGTGCGAAGCGTTGGGCATGGGGTCCTCCGGGGGCGCGCGAGCATAGGGCGCGCGCGGGAGCCGTGCTATCCGAACGCCAGTTCCGCCACCACGGGCGCGTGATCGC
>JAHFBW010000171.1 GCA_023249845.1 Candidatus Eiseniibacteriota bacterium | reverse complement strand
ACTCGCTCGGTGCTTCGCGCATCAAGGTGCGCGACGCGAGCGTGTCGTCATTATGGCAGCAACTCACCGACATGGAGGAGATGCCCGGCACGCGGCTCACGTTCACGACGGCCGCGAACACGCCGGATGCGATCGCGTTCCTCGCCGGACGGCCTGTGGCGGAGCGACTGCTGTTCCATGCGGCGTGCGGGCGACTGCACCTGTGGCCATCCGTTGAAGAAGTGGCGGAAGTCGTTCGGGAGCTGGCGGGGCGCGGGTTCACGCTCATCGCTGCGCGCGCCGCCACGCGGAGCGCCGCCGAAGCCGCGGACTCGACTGACGTGCTCCGGAAGCGTCTCCGGGCCGCCCTGGATCCGCACGGCACCTGGGCGCTTGCGACCGGCTAACCGTGTCGCGATCTTCGGGATGGGCCGGCGCTTGTCCGGCCGCGCGGAGACTTGGGCCCCGTTCGGAAGAGTGAATTCGCGTGGCCGGGCCGTTGGCCGGCGATATCCTCTTGCGCGAACCTTCATCTCCCGCGCGATCCCGCGCGTACCTTCGCGCCCTAGAGGCCTCATGATGCGCCGAATCGTCTTCACCACCGTCCTCGTGTGGATCGTGACGGGCGCCGCGCATGCCCAGTGGCCCGCAAACGGCAAGTACCTCATGGGGGCGCCGAACGGCCACAACCATTCGCGCTACGTCCAGATGTTCGACCTTCCCGGTGGTGAGTTCTACGTCGTCGCGGTTGGACGCGGTGGCACCTCTAACGGTCATGGCCTGCAACGCCTGCGCCCCAATGGTGAGATCGAGCCCGGCTGGCCGGTCACGGGTGTGTCGCTCGGATCCTTCCAGGTCGCGATCTCGCCGACGCTGAGCGGATTCACAATCGACGACTCGCTGTGCTTCTGGCACTCATCCACCGTGACCTCTCCCAGCGGCGTCGGAGCTCACTTCGTTCGCCCGAACGCTGCGCCGAGCCCCAGCACTTCCCTGTGGCGGGTCACGAACACATCCCTCCAGTGGTCCGACGCGGCGCCGGGCACGGCCGGAGATATCTACGTCGTGAGCGCCGGGACCAACCTGAAGCGCATCGACCGAGGCGGTGCGCTCAAGGCCGGTTGGCCTGCGAGCGGGGTCAACTTCTCGAACCCGAACGGCAGCCCCACGGACGCGGCACTTCTCCCGGACGGCTCCGGCGGCGTCGTGTGGTTCCAGAGCATCCAGCCGATCGTGAAGCGCTATGACGCGAGCGGTCTCCTGCACGCCGGCTGGCCGGCGACGGGACTGACGCTCACCAACGATCTGACCGACGGCAACACGTTCGACGGCGCCTTGTTCCGGCCGCTCGTCCGCTCGGGCGCCTCGCACTGCTTTGCCGCGTGGACAATGCCGTACACCAGCTCGCCGGTCGGCATCCGGCTGCAGAGGTTCTCGCTCGACGGCGCACTCGCGTCCGGCTGGCCGGCGAGCGGCCTCGAGATCGCGACAGCGGGCGTGAACGTGACCGAGAGCGTGACGCTCATCGAGGACGGGAGCGATGGTGTTTACGTCCTCTGGTACAAGGACGGAGTTCCAGTGGGCACGCACGTGCTCGCCGACGGCAGCGTGCTCGGCTCCGCCCAAGCACCCCTCCTCCCTGCCGGCGCGTCTTTTACGCGACCGACGCACTTCCTCGCGGCCCCGATCCCCTACCTGATGGCGGACCGAACGCCCGACGGCGGGCTGGTATTCGCATGGGACGAACTCGATGGCAGCGACGTGCCCCGCATCCGCGTGCGCTGGCTGCAGCCGGATCTCACGCCGGACCAGGACGAGCCGAGCGACGGCTGGCTCATCGTGAAAGCGACGCAGGGCCCCTCGGGCATCAACTACACACTCCGGACCGTGCACTCCGACGGGGTCGGTGGCGCTTACGTCGCGTGGGAGGTCATGAGGGCCGCGACCCCACCCGAGACCATCGGCGAGGCGGAGATCTGGATGACTCGCATCCTGCCGAGCGCGCTCCTCGACACGCCGCGACCGGCGCCTGTCTCCGCGCGGCTCGCACTCTCCGCGCCACGTCCGAACCCGACGCGCGGCCTGGTCGTCTCCGCAGAGTTGTCCCTGGCGGACGACGGGCCCGCATTCGTCGAGCTGCTCGACGTCTCGGGCCGCGTGCTCGCGGCGCGTCACGTCGAGGGCGGCGGACCGCACGAGATCTCGTTCGCCGAGACGGCATCCGTGCCGGTCGGGCTCTACTTCATCCGCGCGCGTGGTCTGCGCGCGGCACAGGTCCGTCGCATCGTCGTCACGCGCTGAACCGGCAGTCGACCCGCGCCGGGGTCGCGTCACTCCACCGGTTTCATCTTCACCCACTTCGCGACCGGCGGGATGGCGCGACCGGCTGCGCAGCATTCGAGGAGTGTCGCGAGCCGCGCGGCGCGAGTCTCCTCTCGTTTCGGGTTCAGGAGCCAGCCCGCGACCATCTTCCGGTAGGACGGGATCTGCGCGTTCCAGAACGCCCAAGCGCGTGCGTTCTTCCGGAGCCTGGCCTGCGCGGCGGCGTCCAGCTCGACGTGCCCGCGCTCGTGTGAGTAGGCGGCCTGCGCATCGTCCTTCCACTTCGCACGTGCCGCGCGGCCCATCGCATGCACCTTCTTCTCCGCGAGCAGCTCGGCGTAGCGCTTGAGATTCACGCGGCTCCACTTGCTGCCGGTCTTCCGCGGCGTGAAGCGGATCATGTAGCTCGCGTCGTCAATCCCGCGGCGCAGGCCATCGATCCAACCGAAGCAGAGCGCCTCGTCCACTGACTGCGGCCAGTTGATGCTCGGCTTGCCGGTCGAGACGCGCCAGAAGCCGACCCAAAGCTGATCCGCACTCGCGTGGTTCTTCGCAAGCCATGCACGCCAAGCAGCCTGGGTCGCGAAGAACCGCGGCGCGGGCGCATCGCCGCGGCCTGCGATGTGGAGCGGGCTTGGACCCTTCCGCTTCGTCGCGCGCGGCCCCACGACGCCGGGCCTCCCCGCGAGCCCGGTCTGCACGCGCCGCCTGCCCGCTCCGGCCATCAGCGCGCCAGCCTCCAGCTCGCCTTCATGAAGAACTGCCGGCTGGTCGCCGTGCGGTTGCCGGTCATCACGTCCTCGTCCCACCCACTGTTGACGCCGGCGTAGAACACGGTGCCGGGCTGTACCACGTATCCGAGCAGGGCGTTCACATCCAAGTGTTTCGCGCCGCTGTCGTACTGGGGATAGAGCCGTGCCGAGAGCCGTCGCGTGAACTGTGCCGTGGTCCTGACGCCGACGAGCAACACGTTCAAGTACTTCGTTCCGCCGTACGATTCTGCGAGCCGGAAGCGCACCACGTTCGCCGTTGAGGTGATCCGCGGCTCGGGCCGCACGGTGGCGTTGAACGTCACCACTTCGTGCCACGCCAGGTTCGAGGTGGCGCTGGTGGACTCGTAACGAATGGCGTCGCCCGCGATCGCGTCCACGCTCAGGGACAGTGGTCGCCACGCGGTCCACTCGGCGTAGAGCTTTGCGCGGTCCTGCGGATAGGTACGCCCCAGCCAATGTTCGTCAATGTGCAGATAGCCCGCGTTCGCGTACGCGCTGCGACGGAACGCGAAGTCAGTGCTGCCCTCGATCTGCGAAAGCTCGAGACGGCCAGTGCGGTCATGAACAAGCAGTACATCGAAGATGGGCGCGATGCGCTGTAGTGCTCCGGTCTTTGGAAAAAGATCCCACGAGCCGCCGACGCGGCGAAAAGTGACGCCAGCATAGTCCTGGTAGCCCAGCTCGTCGCGGAACTTCTCCCCCACATGACGCGCGCCCAGGTGCAGCTCGCGCGCCTTGTCCCTATAGAAGAACCGCCATACGCCCATCCAGTCGTTGAATGGCTCGGTGGAGCGTCCCGTTCCCGTGCTGTCGATGCGCGACGTGGAGACAACCATCTGCGCCTCCGTGCGCCAGCGCGCCGAGAGCCGGAGCTGTGTGTCGAATCCACCGAACACGTTGTAGGTGCCCTTCTCGCGCACGAGAGCAGGCGTGTCCTCCTCGTCCTGCACGTGCACACCAGCGAGCACGCCGACGTTGGCGCCCTCACCGAATGGGAGCTGCGCACGCCCCAACGAATACCAGCCCGGCCGGGTGAGGCGATGATCGTCGCTCGGCGTGTAGCCCGAGCCGCCGAGGATGGCGCCGCCGCCGTCGCGCACGAGCAGCGCGCCGGTATTCCACGCGCCGGCTCGCCCAGTCACCTTGGCGCCCCAGCGCGGGTCGGCCATGCGCCGCGTGAGCACGAGATCCATGAGCGTCACGAAGTGATCCGCGCCCTCCAGGAAGAATGGCCGCTTCTCCGGGAAGATCAGTGGGAAGCGACGATTCACGTCGAGCTGGAGCGCGTCGGCCTCGATCTGGCTGAAGTCTGGATTGAACGTGGCGTTCGCCACCAGCGAGGGCGTTAGCGCCGCCTGCACGTCCACACCCGCCTCGCGCTCGGTCTGATCGTCCCACGCGGACGTGCCGCCGCCGGCGAACGCCGAGCGTTGGCCGAGCGACGCCCCGAACACGTACGGCTCCACCGTGAGTTCGCGGCCGCCGCGCGCGCCGTCGAGCCCCGCGAGGTCACCCGCCTGGAGCATGATCGGACCGGGCTCGCCGGCGCGGTAGGGTGGCCACGACGAGACCTCGTTCCACGCGGTCAGCTCGCGCCGCACCCACAGCCGCCACGGCCGGCCGTGCGCCGAAATGCGCAGGATGCGAAACGGTACAGCGATCTCGGCGGTCCACTCGTGGTCGCCGCGTCTCGCCGCGGCGTCCCACACGCCGTCCCACTTGAAGTCGGGGTCCCCGGTGAGGATGCCGTCCACCTGCACGCCCCAGGGATTCACCCCGAAGATGTACGCGCGCTGCCCATCGCCGTCCGTGTCCAGATGCAACGATATGTGGTCTCCGTCCAGCACCTGATCGCGCGCGGCGAGGCTGCAATGCGGCTTCCGCGCGGCGCCGCACCAGATGCCGAACACGACGCGGTCACCGTCGCGCAGCACGCGCACCACGGTGGACTCGCTTGGCACCTGGCCCTCGCGCGGCACCATGAGCAGGAACTCGCTCGCCACGCCGGCGGTGGCCCACGCGGGCTCGTCGAGCGTGCCGTCCACCCGGACGGGCCCCGCGGCCAGAGGAACGGCGAGCGACGGACGCGCGGCGGCCTGGGCGGCGTAAGCGGCCAACGGACCACATGCCAATAACAGGGCGAGGGCTATCGCCCGGGAGTGCGACGGCATCAGGGGAACCTCCGGTCGAGGTCGGCGTGCCACAGAGAAGCGCGCAGGATAGCCGAGACGTGTCGCGCTGCCACCGGGCCCCGCCGGTCGCGGCGTGACCCGCACGGGCGCGGCGGATTCGCTCGCGGGCGGCGGCTCCACTATCGTCGGCGGCCGTCCGCGATGCCTCGTTCGCCGCAAGCAGGAGGACGCCATGACGTTCGAAACACTCGCTTCGCTCGTGTCCGTGCTCGCCATGCCGATGATGGCGGTCACACTCCCCGGCGCCCCGCCCTCGCCGCTCGCGCACACGTACTCCATCGTGGCCCGCGATCCCAGGACCGGCGAGATGGGCGTGGCGGTGCAGTCGCACTATTTCAGCGTCGGACCCGTGGTGCCGTGGGCCGAGGCCGGCGTGGGCGCGGTGGCGACCCAGTCTCTCGTGCTCGTGGACTACGGGCCGCAGGGCCTCGAGCTCATGCGCATGGGCTTCACGGCGCGCCAGGCGCTCGACGCGCTGCTCGCGGTGGACGCGCACAACGAGGGCCGCCAGGTCGCGATGGTGGACGCCAAGGGCAACGTCGCCGCCTACACCGGCAGATCGTGCATCCCCGACGCTGGCGACGCGCAGGGCGAACAGTTCTCCTGCCAGGCGAACCTCATGGCGAACGCGAAGGTGTGGCCCGCGATGAAGCAGGCCTACGAGCACGCGAGTGGCGACCTCGCCGAGCGGCTGATGGTGGCGCTCGAGGCAGCGGAGAAGGTCGGGGGCGACATCCGCGGCCGTCAGTCCGCGGCGATGCTCGTGGTGAAGGGCACGCCGAGCGGCAAGCCTTGGAACGACGTCGTCGTGAACCTGCGCGTCGAGGACCACGACCATCCGCTGGTCGAGCTGCGTCGCCTGCTGCGCCTGCGGCGCGCGTACAACCTCGAGGACCAGGGGGATGCGTTCACGTCCGAGAAGAAGCCCGCCGAGGCGGCGAAGGCCTATGACGAGGCGGCGAGGCTGGCGCCGGACGTGGTGGAGCTCCAGTTCTGGGCGGCGATCACGATGTACACGAACGAGCGCAAGCCCGAGGCGCTGGTGCTGTTCAAGAAGGTGTTCGCGCGCGAGGCGCGCTGGGTGCCGCTCGTCGAACGCCTGTCGCGAGTGGGTCTCTTCCCCAACGACGCCAAGGCGGTCGCCGAAGTGCAGGCTCAGGCTACGAAGGGTGCGAAGTGGTGAGGTGAGGCGGTCGCGCGCTATGCTGCGCGGCCTTCCCGCTTGCGCGATTCCACGTCACGAGGAACACCATGTCCGCCGGACGCAAGGCCAACCGTCATCTTGGCGGCCGACGCATCGACCCGCCCGCCATCACCGGCCGCGAGACTGCCGCGGACCTGATCGAGCATGCGTTCCTGGCGTACAACGCGGCCCGGCTGCGCGAGGGCGCGCGACTCCTGACCGAGCGCATGCTGCAGGACGACGTGACGGTTGCGCTGTCCATGACCGGCGCGCTCACGCCCGCGGGGCTCGGCATGAGTTCGGTGATCCCGCTCATGGAGGCGGGCTTCGTGGACTGGATCGTGTCCACTGGCGCGAATCTCTATCACGACGCGCACTTTGGTCTGGGCCTCGCGATGCACCAGGGCACGTTCCAAGTGGACGACGTGGTGCTTCGCGAGGAAGGCGTCGTGCGCATCTACGACATCTTCTTCGATTACACCGTGCTGCTCGACACGGACGCGTTCTTCCGCGAGATCATCTCGGCGCCCGAGTTCCAGCGCACGATGAGCACGGCGGAGTTCCACTTCTTGTGCGGCAAGTACCTGCGTGCGCGTGAAGACAAGCTGGGCTTGAAGCATCGCTCGTTGCTTGCGGCCGCTTGGGAGTACGGCGTGCCGGTGTACACGTCGTCGCCCGGCGACTCGTCCATTGGAATGAACGTGGCCGCCAAGGCGCTCGAAGGCAACGCGCTCCAGTTCGACGTGAACGCCGACGTGAACGAGACCGCGGCCATCGTGTGGGA
>JAHFBW010000432.1 GCA_023249845.1 Candidatus Eiseniibacteriota bacterium | reverse complement strand
TTGTGCACGAGCGCGACATGCTGCGCCTCGTCGGTGTGTGGATGGGCGTTCGTGTCGTTCGGCTCGCCGTGCGTGGCCCAGCGCGTGTGGGCGATGCCGAAGCGGCCGTGCACCGGGTGCTCGAGCAGTCGCGCCTCGAGCTGGCGGATCTTGCCCGCGGCCTTGACGATCTGGAGCCGGCCCTCGCCATCCCCGAGCAGCGCCACGCCGGCGGAGTCGTAGCCGCGATATTCGAGGCGCTTGATGCCCTCGATCAGGATGGGCAGGCATTCCCGGTGCCCCACGTAGCCGACGATGCCGCACATGGCGCTACCTCCCGTCGGGCGCGTCGAGCGCCCGGCGCGCCTGGTCCACCAGCGCGCGTGTGCCTGTCGCCCCCGGCGACTCGGCGATGACGCGCACGACTGGTTCGGTGCCGGACGGCCGGACGTGCACCCATGTCTCACCGCGCGCGAACCGCAGGCCATCCGTGGCATCCAGTTGCCAGCCGTCGAACGCCTGCTTCAGCCGCATCGCAGTCTGCTCCCAACGCTCTTCCGGCCGCGCGAGCTTGTCCTTGATCATCGCGTAGCGCGGCAGCGCGTCGGCCAGCTCCCGCAGCGTGGCGCCCTGGCGCATCCCGTGCGCCACCAGGGCCATCGCCACGAGCGCATCGCGCCCGTGGTGCGCGGCCGGCAGGATCATGCCGCCATTGCCCTCGCCACCGGCCACGGCGTGGTGCGCGTGCATGGCCTCGACCACGTGCGCCTCGCCGACCGGCGTGCGCTGGAGCGGCACTCCCGCCTGCTCGCACACCGCATCGAGCATACGAGACGTGCTCAGGTTTGTCACCACCGGGCCGCGCTGGGTCGCGAGCGCGACGCGGGTGCCGATGGCCACCGTATACTCCTCACCCAATGGCACCCCGGCCGCATCGACGAACGCGGCGCGGTCGGCGTCCGGGTCACTGGCGATGCCGAGGTCCGCGCCGGTCTCGCGCACGCTGCGGGACAGGGCGCTCAGGTGCTCGGCGAGCGGTTCCAATTCGCGTGTGAAGCGACCGTTCGGCTCGCAGTCGAGCTTCGTCACCCGCGCGCCGAGTGCGGCGAGCAGCGCCGGCAGCGCGATGCCGCCCACGCTCGCGCAGCCGTCCACCACCACGTGCAGCGCGCGCCGGCGGATGGCCGGCACGTCCACGTGCGGCAGCCCGAGCACGCGCTCGAGGTGCCACTCGAGTGCGCGGGATTCCTCGCGCACGTTGCCGACGGCGTCCCAGCGCGCCCACAGGTCGCGGTTGTGCTCGAAGCGCTCGCGCACTTCGTTGCCCTGAGCTGCCCCGAGAAACTCGCCGGCCCCGGACAGGAACTTGAGCGCGTTCCACGGCGCCGGGTTGTGGCTGGCGGTGAGGATCACGCCGCCCGCTGCGCGCAGGTGCTCGACCGCCATCTGCGTGGTGGGCGTGGTGGCGAGGCCGATGTCGATGACGTCGCGGCCGGCGGCATTCAACCCGGCGCACGCGGCGAGCTGCACCATGGGCCCGGTCACGCGCGCATCGCGGCCGATGACCACCGGGCCAGCGCCCGGCAGCGCGCGCGCGAACGCCGCGGAGAAGCGCGCGACGATGGCGGGATCGAGCGTCTCGCCGACGATGCCGCGCACGCCGGCGACGGAGATCATGAGTGTGGAGGCCATGGCTGACCACGATACGCGAGGGGTCGGGCGGGGCAAAGTGGCGGAGCGCAGGGCTGCGGGGTCTTGTCGTCCGCCTTCGGGACAGCGCAGTCGAATGGGGGGAACATGGTCTCGTCAGGGAATCATGATTTCGTTTCGCGACGGCATTGACGTCTGACCAAGTCCTCGACCCGCCGCGATCCCGTTCATTGGATCGCCCCCGAGCCAGGGCCCCCGCCGCACCCGCCCCCGAGGAGAAGCGCCATGGCCACCGTCAGTCGCGGTTCGATCGATCGGCGACCCCATCGCACCCCTGGTTCATCCAGTTCTGCGTGGATGGCAAGCGACACCGAGAG
>JAHFBW010000431.1 GCA_023249845.1 Candidatus Eiseniibacteriota bacterium | reverse complement strand
GGGCAGGGCAAACATGCCCGCCTCGTAGAGCACGGCGGGAAGGCCCTCGTTGTAGCTCGGCAGTGCGAACAGGTCGTGCGCGCGGAACTGTTCGTAGAGCGCGTCGCCGGTCAGCTCGCCCGTGAAGCACACGGGTCCGTCGAGACCCAGCTCGCTCGCGAGCGCGCGCGCGGCCTCGAGCTCGCCCTCGAGCTGCGACGGGCCGATCACGGTCAACTGGATTGCCTGACCCTCGTCCAGCAGCCGCTTGGTCGCGCGGAGCAGGTCGTGGACGCCCTTGCGGCGGCCGACCTGGCCCACGTAGAGCACGCGGGCCGGCGGTTCGTGGCGCGGGCTGCGCGTGAATGCGGCGCCGCGCTCGAACACCTCGCGCCGGAGCGTCGAGGGGCAGACGGCGATGGGACAGCGCAGCCCCCAGCGCTCGAACAGCACGCGCCACGGCTCGCCCAGCACGAGCATCGAGTCGAACTGCGCGAAGCCCGCGCGCACGACCTGGCCGAACACGCCGCCACGCGCGAGCACGTCACCGATGTCGCCGGCGTGCTGGTGGCCGAGCACGAGCGCACCCGTCCGCCGCGCGATCGTCGCGAGCGCCAGGTCGCGCAGCACGCCGGACCGCGTCCCCGCGACGGGGATATAGATGACGTCCGGGTGGAAGCGGCCGGCGTCTCGCGCCAGCTGCACGCAGTGGACGAAGCCCCACGCGAAGTTGAGCGCGTCAAACCTGCCCTGCGTGGATTTCGCGCGCCGCTTGGTGGTGTCGCAATGCGCGACGTCGAACGGCGCGAACTCGTTCGACTCGAGGATCGCCTGCGTGAACGTCTCCACGCCGCCGATGGGCGGGGGCAGGGGACCGACGATGAGCAGGCGAGGTTTGCGTGCGGCGACCGTCACGCGCGCAGTCTACCTCATCCCGGCCGACCCGAGCCGCACGGCGCGCGGTGCGCTGGCCGGCGGGACCCACCGCGGCTACGCTCGCCGATCCATGACGCCCATCCCGCCCGAGACTCGCGACGCCGCCAAGCCCCCGCTCGTGTGGCTGTTCGACATCGACGGGACACTGCTGCTCACCCAGGGCGCGGGCCGCGACGCGCTGTCGCTGGCGATCCGCGACCAGTTCGGCGTGAACGACGATCTCAGCAGCATCTCGTTCGGCGGCCGCACCGACCTGCTCATCCTGGCCGACATCTGCGCGCGGCATGGGCTCGTGTTCCACGATGGCGGGCTGGCGCGATTCTGGGAGCGGGTCGCGGTCCACATGCGCGTGCTCATGGACCCGCCGCGCGGGAGCCTCTTGCCCGGTGTGCCGGCGCTGCTCGATGCCTTATCCGCCGAGCCCACGTGGGTGCGCGCGCTACTCACCGGGAACGTGAGCGCGATGGCGCGCATCAAGCTGGCATCGTTCGGCGTCTACGAGCGCTTCGCGTGGGGCGCATTCGGGGAGGAGGCCGCGGACCGCGATGCGCTGGCGCAGCTCGCCGTGCGGCGCGCTGCCGAACGCCATGGCGTGGCACCGGAGCGCTGCATCGTGGTCGGCGACACGGAGCACGATATCGCCTGCGCCCGTGCGGCGGGGGCGAAGGTGGTGGCGGTGGCGACGGGCGGGAGAACGCCGGAGCAGCTGGCCGAGCACGGGCCGGACCTCGTACTGCGCGACCTCACGGACACGCGAGCGCTGTGGGAATGGGCCGGCGGCGCGTTCCGAGAGTGACGCTGCCCTCGGAGGGCGTGGTCAGCGTGACGTTGCCGACGCCGGGGACCGGTCGAGTAAGGGTGACAGTAGGGCGGCGCATGTCTAGACTCGCGTGCCCGCGTCCGGTCGCGGACACTGCATCGGCACAGGAAACTCGTTTGACAGGGGAAGCATGAAGCGGCCGCCACGCCCGAACCTCGCGCCAGTCGAGGCGCGTACTCCCGACCGTCCACAGGCGGAGCCCGCCGAGTGGGCGCTCTGGGCACTGCTGGCGCTGTTCGTCGCCAGCGGCTGCTCGGCGTTGATCTACGAGATCCT
>JAHFBW010000170.1 GCA_023249845.1 Candidatus Eiseniibacteriota bacterium | reverse complement strand
TGTCCGCTTCGCCCACTCCAAGATCCACTTCGATATCGCCTTCCAACCCGTCGATGCCGAGCTGGCCCACGCCCATGTCCACCTCGAGCGGCAGCGAGCGCGGCACGTGCAGCGTGGCGATCACGTTGAAGCCCTTGCTGTTCCACTTGGGGTAGTGGTCGAGCGACAGCCTGAGCGTGCCGTCGCGATCCTCGCTGTTCAGCTCGAGCCGGTTCGCCAGGGATTCGCAGCGCTCCGCGGAGCAATTGCGGCAGCGAACGCGAAGCTCGAAGCGCACCTGCGATTCATCGCCGGGCACCACCTTGAGTTCGCCCACCGGGAAGTTGAGTCGGACGCGGTGGCTCTTGCTGACGGCAAACGTGTGCGGCTCGGTCTCGAGCACCGAGCCGCGGGCGAGACCATCGCTGGCGCCGACCGCGGTGAGCATCGCCGCGACGACGACGGGGAGGACGAACTTCATGACGACCTCCGGTAAGATGTGCGGTGACCGGGCGGGGCCAGGGCGTGGAAGGCCCATGCGTGAGGGAGTCTACGTCCGCCCCGGCGCACGGGTTGCGCAGGAACAACGGGCTGACGCGCCCGCGCCGCAAGCGACCGTGGCAGCCTCGTCGCCAGGCCTCGCCTGCGCGGGTCGACGCGCTCGCCAAGGTGGCGGCAACTCCTGATGGCAGGCTAGGATGCGCCGGAATGTCACCCGCGGTCCTGGTCCTGGTGCTGTCGTCGGCCGTTGTTCACGCCACCTGGAACCTGTGGACCAAGCAGCTTGGCCCGGCGGTGCGCAGCGCACCACTTCTGTGGCTCCTGACCGCGCTCTCCTCGGTCGTCTACGCGCCGTTCGCGATCCTCGTGCTCGCCGGGAGCGGCTGGCGGCCAGACGCTCCCTCGCTCGTACTCATCCTCGGCAGCGGCGTCATCCACGTCGGCTACTTCGTCCTGCTGTTGCGCGGCTATCGCGCCGCGGATCTCTCGCTGGTCTATCCGCTCGCGCGCGGCACCGGGCCGCTGCTCGCCGCGGCAGGCGCCGTGTTCCTGTTGGGCGAGCGACCCACGCCGCTCTCCGTGACGGGCGCACTCCTCGTCGCCACCGGAGTGCTCGTGATCGCGCGCCAGCCGGCCAGCATCAACCCTCGAGCGCTCGGGCCGGGGGTCTCCTACGGGCTCGCCACCGGAGGCATGATCGCGATCTACACGCTGTGGGATGGCTGGGCCGTCAAGCGCGCGCTCGTTCCACCGCTTGTGTTCTACTGGGCCGGCGAGGTCGTGCGTGTGCTCGTGCTATCGCCGCTCGCGATCGGCGCACGTCGTGACATCGCCGGGGTGTGGCGAACCCATCGCTGGCGCGTGCTGGGCATCGCGCTGTTGAGCCCGCTCAGCTACATCCTTATCCTGCTCGCGCTGCGGCGTGGCGACGTCGGACACATCGCGCCAGCCCGCGAGGTGAGCATCTTGATCGGCGCCTGGCTGGGTGGGCGCGTCTTGGGAGAGGGCGACCGTCGTCGCCGGCTCGCGGCTGCGGCGGCGTTCGCCGCGGGCGTGACGGCGCTGGCGTTCGCCTGAGCACGACGAACACAGGAGAAAGCGCGATGGCGCTGGTCGAGGTCGAACGCCCGGGGGCGGTGGCGCGGGTTTGGTTCAATCGCCCCGACGTGCACAACGCGCTCTCGGCCGAGCTCGGCGTGGCGCTCGTCGAATCTCTCGCCGGGCTTCGCGCAGACGCGGCCTGCCGTGTCGTGGTGCTGGGCGGCCGCGGCGCGTCGTTCTGCGCCGGCGCCGACATCGGCGCCATGAGTGCGTCGGCCAACGCCTCGTACGACGACAACCTGGCGGAGGCGACGCGGCTGGGTGCGATGTTCGCGGCGCTCGCTGACTTCCCGAAGCCAGTCGTCGGGCGCGTCCACGGTGGTGTCTATGGCGGGGGCGTGGGCTTCGCCTGCGCGTGCGACATCGTGGTGGCGAGCGATGACGCGAAGTTCGGCCTCACCGAGGTACGCCTCGGGATCCTCCCGGGACTGATCAGCCCGTACGTGATCCGCCGGCTGGGCGATCGCGCCGCGCGCGAACTCATGCTCACCGGCGAACGCTTCGACGCGGCGCGCGCGCTCGAGGTGGGAATCGTGAACCACGTCGTGCCCGCCTTCGAGCTGGACGCCAAGGTGGACGAGCGTGTGGGCGAACTGCTGAAGGGCGGACCACAGGCGCAGGCACGCATCAAGCAGCTGTTCGTGCGATGGGCCGAGACCGGTTGGGATGAGTACCGGCGTTCGCTTCCCGAGACGCTCGCAAGCGTGCGAAGCGGGGAGGAGGCACGTGACGGGCTCGCGGCGTTCCTCGAGAAGCGCAAACCGGGCTGGATGTCGTGAGCCCGGGTCCCCAGGGAGCGCCATGTTCAAGAAGGTGCTGATCGCGAATCGCGGCGAGATCGCCTGCCGCATCGCGGCGACGCTACACGAGATGGGCATCCGTTCGGTCGCCGTGCACTCCGATGCCGACCGCGGCGCGCTCCACACGCGCGTGTGCGACGAGTCGCGCTGGATCGGCCCCGCGGAGGCGCGCGCCAGCTACCTGGATGTCAGCGCGGTGCTGCGCGCGGCGCGCGAGTCCGGTGCCGACGCGGTGCACCCAGGGTTCGGCTTCCTCGCCGAGAACGCCGCGTTCGCCGAGGCGGTGGAAGGCGCCGGCCTCGTGTTCATCGGTCCGACCGCGGCGCAGATCCGTGCAATGGGCGACAAGCGCGAGGCGCGCCGACTCGCCGAGGCGGCCGGCGTGCCCATCGTACCCGGCGCCGAGGGAGCGGATGCGCGCGCGCTCGTGCGCGCTGCGAACGCCATGGGCTATCCGGTCATCATCAAGGCCGCGCTCGGCGGCGGCGGCAAGGGCATGCAGAAGGCGTCGAACGGACGCGATCTCACCGAGGGCATCGAGGGCGCGCAGCGCGTGGCCGCCTCGGCGTTCGGCGACAGCAGCGTCTACGTGGAGAAGCTCATCGAGCAAGCGCGCCATGTCGAGGTGCAGGTGCTCGGTGACGGGCAGGGACGTGCCGTTCACCTTTACGAACGCGACTGCACGCTGCAGCGCCGGCACCAGAAGGTGGTCGAGGAGGCGCCAAGCCCGGTGCTGGACACCGAACAACGCGCGCAGGCCACGCACGCTGCCGTGCGGCTCGCCGAGGCGGTCAAGTATCGCGGCGCCGGCACCATCGAGATGCTGCTCACTCGCGATGGTCACTTCTACTTCCTCGAGATGAACACCCGGCTCCAGGTGGAGCACCCGGTCACCGAACTGCTCACGGGCGTGGACTTGGTCCGCGCACAGGTGGAGGTGGCGGCCACCGGCCGGCTGCCGTTCGAGCAGTTCGCGATCCCGCGTCACGGCCACGCCATCGAGGCGCGTGTTTACGCCGAGGACGCGGCTCGCGGGTTCCTACCGCAGGTGGGCATGGCGGTACGCGTGCGCTGGCCCGACGGCCCGTTCGTGCGAGTGGACCGTGGCGTCGAGTCGGGCGACAGCGTGAGCGTCCACTACGACCCCATGCTGGCGAAGATCATCGCGCACGGACCCACGCGCGAGGCGGCGCTCGAGCGGCTGCTCGGCGCGCTCGACGATACGCGCGTGCATGGCGTGGTCACGAACCTGCCGTTCTTGCGGGCGCTGCTCCGCTCCCCGGAGGTGCGCAGCGCGAAGGTCGACACCGAGTGGATCGAGCGAGAGTTCCTGGACGGCTTCGCCGCGCTCGCGAACGCGCCGGCGCCGGACCTGGCTCTCGCGGCCGCGGCGCTCGCCGAGTCGTTGAACGGCGCCCCGTTGCCGGCGCAGGGTGCGGAGGCCACCGCGACACGACCGGATCCGTTCGCGGCGCTTGGCCGCTGGCGCCAAGCGGGGCTCGACGAATGAAGTCCGTGTGGCGAGACGGCGAGCGCACGCGCGAGGTGGAGCTCACCGCGCTCGGACCCGGCCGCTGGCGAGCGCGCGTGGACGCCGCCGAATTCGAGTTCGTGGCCGAACCCATGTCCGACGGGAAGCTCCGGCTCGTGAGTGACGCCGTGACGACGGTGGCAGAAGTCACGCCGGTTGGCGCACGGCGCTTCGTGCGGCTCGATACGCTCGACTTCGTGCTCGACCGTGAACCGAGCGGGCGCCGGCGGCCCGCGGGCGGCGCGCACGGCGGACTCACGGCACCCATGCCGGGCGTGGTCACGAAGGTCATGGTGGTGGTGGGCGACGAGGTCGCCAAGGGCCAGCCGCTGCTGGCGCTCGAGGCCATGAAGATGGAGCACCTGATCCGCGCGCCCCACGCGGGCATCGTCAAACGCGTCGCCGCGAGCCCGGGCGCAATGGTGCAGGCCGGAACGGAGCTGGTGGAGGTGGAGGCGTCGTCAGGTTGAGCGCAGTCTTTCAATGGAAGATCGCGAGGCGTAGCCTCCCAGCCGTCCCCCCGGCAGCTCTTCAAAGGATTGAAGTCGCCAGGAACAGGAGGTTCCATGCGCCGCTGGAACGTCTCGCCCGCTCGCTTCGCTGTGCTCGCCGCGATCGCCGCGCTCTCTCTCGCAGCCCCACGAGTGTCCGCCGAAGGATTCGATCTCCGCTGGAACTCCTGCGCGTCGGATGGTGGCGCGGCCAACGAGAACTTCGCTTGTGACACCGACGCCGGAACGCATGTGCTCGTGGGCTCGTTCCAGCTCGACCAGCCCATCACGGGCCTCGTGTTCGTGGAGGTGGTGCTCGATTTCATCGTCGCCGACCATCAGACCGTGCCGCCGTGGTGGGAGTTCTTCGATTGCCACGTCGCCTCGCTCTCTGCCGATGCCGCGATCAATCCCTCCGCGACCAACTGCTCGGATTGGTCAGGTGGCAACGGAATCGGCGCCATCTATGGCTTCAATCATGAGGGCAGCATCGCTCCGGCCGACACGGCGTCCCATCGGCGGGTCATGGTGGCGGCGGCCGCGGATGTGCCAGGCGTGAACCTCGCCGCGAACACGGACTACTTCCTGTTCAACCTGAACATCGACAACTTCAGCACGACCGATCCGGGCGGTTGCGCCGGTTGCGCACAGCCGGTCTGTGTGGTGCTCAACTCGCTTCGGTTCACGACCGCGTCGGCGCAGGTCACGACGATGACGAACGCGCGAGTCGCGGGGAGCAACTTCGCGACGTGGCAGGGCGGCAGCGGAGCCAGTTGCGCGTCGGTCCCCGTGAAGCGAGCCACCTGGGGTGCCGTGAAGGCGCGCTATCGGTGACGAGCGTGCACCGGTGGTCAAGCGCGGGCGGCCGTTGCTTCCGAATCCGCGCTGGCCGGCCAAACGTGGCACAACACGCTCCCCGAGAACGCGAATCGCATCTCAATCTTGTGCCCGGGAGCGCCGATACCTGACCCATCGGAAACGGGTCCGCCAACGGATTGACCCCCGCCCGGGCCCTTGTTACCGTTCCGGCATCGCGTGAAGCCGCGCGATTCGTCGAGACGCCACGATCCTCCCCGAGGTGGGCGCTCGTTGAAGGATGACCCAGGGCACACCGGGTTGACACCACTTCCCGCCACGACATCTGGACGTCCTCAAGCTCTTGACCTGGCCTCTCCCGAGGCCTCGACGGTCAAGAGTTTTGCGCTTTTCGGGGCCACCAAGAAGAAGGCACTCACGTGATCGTTCGAAAGTTCCCGATCGAGCATCTGGACCCCATTTCCCTGCTGGGGCACAACGATTCCAACGTCCGCCAGATCGAGCGCGAGATTCCCGTCCGCATCACCTTGCGCGACGGCACGCTGAGCGTGGCTGGCGACGAGCACGAGGTGAAGCCCGCGGTGCGCGTGCTGGAGGAGCTGGTCGAGCTCGCCGAGCGCGGCAAGGTCATCGAGGAGGCCGACGTGGCCACGGCGCTGGGTCAGGCGCGCCGAGATGGCCCGAACGCGCATGACTCGATCGGTAACGGGGACGGCGGCAATGGGAACGGGAACGGCCGCGGACGCCTGGCGGAGGCCTACGACGGCGCGCCGGGCTTCACGTTCGACCGCAAGGCGGTGCGTCCGCGCACGCCGACGCAGGCGCTGTATCTCAAAGCGCTCGACCAGTCCGAGGTGGTATTCGGCATCGGCCCGGCCGGCACCGGCAAGACCTACCTCGCCGTGGCGGCCGCGGTGGCGGCTCTGCGCGCGAAGCGCGTGGACCGCATCGTGCTGGTACGCCCCGCGGTCGAGGCGGGCGAGAGCCTGGGCTTCCTGCCCGGCGACATGCAGGAGAAGGTGGATCCGTACCTGCGCCCCATGTACGACGCGCTCGCCGACCTCATGTCGTACGACAAGATGCGCCGCTTCCTGGAGATGGGCGTCATCGAGATCGCGCCGCTCGCGTTCATGCGCGGGCGCACACTATCGAACGCGTTCGTGATCCTGGACGAGGCGCAGAACACCACCGTGCGCCAGATGAAGATGTTTCTCACGCGCTTGGGACTCAACTCGCGCGCGGTCATCACGGGCGACCTCACGCAGATCGACCTGCGCTCGCCCGACCAGTCGGGCCTCGTGCGCATCCAGTCCATCCTCGGTCACGTCTCCGACGTAAAGTTCGTCTACTTCCACCCGGAAGATGTGGTGCGCCATCGCCTGGTGAAGGAGATCATCCACGCCTTCGACGTGTACCACGCGCGCGTCGAGCGCCAGCTCGACGACGGCGTGGGCCCTTCACTGGACCCGCTCGCCCCGAGGCTCCAGGACGAGATCGCGGAGGAGGCGTCGCGCATGAACGCCCCGCTGCTCCCGGACGAGCGATCGCCGAGGGAAGGGGAAAGCGGCGGCCAGGGCTGACGCGCCCGCGTCCCCGGCCACCTTTCCTTCCATGACCACTGACGATCGCGCCACGCCCGGGCCGGCGCTGCCCGGCCGCGCGCGCAGCGTCCGCTGGGGATTCCACACCGCACGACTGCTCATGGTGGTCGTGTTGCTCGTCGTCGCAGCCGTGCTGCCGACGGGCCAGGGCGCCGTGGACAAGCTGCGCTATCGCGAGGGCGACATCGCGCGCGAGCGTGTCGTCGCTCCGAACGATTTTCGCATCCAGAAGGACGACATCACGCTGCGGCGCGAACAGGAGGAAGCCGCGCTCGCGGTGCTGCCGGTGTTCGTGGTGGACCTGCGCGCGCGCACGGACGCGCTCGAACGCTGGTCCGCGTTCCAGGAACGAGCGCTCGCCGTCGTCTCGGATCCGGCCGTGGGCCCGCGTGAGCGCGCCGAGAAGCTGAAGCTGCTTGGCGTGCCGCTCGACGCGGCTGCCTCGGAGGCGCTGTCCACGCCCAGCCGCGCACGG
>JAHFBW010000006.1 GCA_023249845.1 Candidatus Eiseniibacteriota bacterium | reverse complement strand
CTACACCATCTTCGCGCGCGTGACGCGCGGCCTCGACGTGGCGAAGCGCGTGACGCAGGGCACCACCGTCTACGACGTCGAGGTCCTTCCTTGACCCCACCGCGAACGCGGGCGGGGCGGGCGAGCAGGGAGGAGCGCGGCAGGAAGCGCGGCGGGGTGGCAGCCGAGCCGCTGCCCGCGATGACGCGCGAGGCGCGCGCGGCAACACTCTTGGTGGCCGCGCTGTGCGTGCTGGCAGCGTGCACTTACGCCATCCACGATCCCGACCTATGGCAACACCTGGCCGTGGGCAGGACGTTGTGGCGCACGCACACCATCCCCATGACGCAAGTGTGGACGTGGCCCACGCACGGCGCGCCCGACGTGCTGCCGTCATGGCTGTTCCGCGTCGCGCTGTGGCCGTTCTGGGAGTTGTTCGGCGTCCATGGTCTCTACGTGTGGCGCTGGATCACCACGCTGGCCGCGTTTGGTATGGCCTACGTCGCTGCACGCCGCATGGGGGCGACCGGCGTCGCGCCCATCGCGATGCTGGTGTGGACGGCGCTGCTCTGGCGGCAGCGAGCCCAGATGCGACCCGAGACGCTCGCGGGCGTCTTGCTCGCCGCCCAGGTGCTGCTGCTCGAGACGCGCCGTGCGCGGGCGAGCGTGGAGGACGCGATCACCCGCCCGCGGCTCGACCTCGCATGGGGGATCGTACCCATCGCCCTGCTGTGGGCGAACATTCACATCTCGTACTACCTGGGCTTCGTCATCTCGGGCGGCTACCTGCTGGACGACCTGCTTCATCGCAAGCGAGGCCGCCGGCCCGGGATGCTGGCCATCGCCATCGCCGCCGCGGCGGTCGCGAGCCTCGCCAACCCGTTCGGCTGGCGCGCGCTGGTGCAGCCGCTCGAGTACTTCACCGTGTGGCGGCACGAGCCCATCTACAAGACCATCGGCGAGCTGGACCCGATCTACTGGGACGTGCACATCCGTGACGCGCTGCCACTGTGGCTCGCGGTCGTGGTGCTGGGGGCGATCGCGCGCTGGCGCACGCGTGGCTTCGACGTCGCGCAGGCCGTGCTCCTGCTCGTCTGCCTGCCGCAGGCGTTGATGACGCAGCGCTTCCTGGGTTATGCCGCGCTGGCGCTGGCGCCGTTCGTGTCACGAGACGTCGGAGACTGGTTGACTCGCCGGCGCTGGCAAGAGGCGCTGCGTGCGCCCGCGCGGCGCGCGGTGGTGGCCTCGGGGGTGAGCGTGGCGCTCGTCCTCCCGACGCTCATGCAGCCACTCACCGGGCTCGGCTACGGCTGGGTGCACACGCTCTACCCCGAGCGGGCCAGCGACTGGATCGAGCAGCACGGCGTGCGCGGCCGGTCGTTCAACGTTTTCTCGTTCGGTGGCTACCTGCTCTACCGGTTCTTCCCCGACCCCGGCCGCCTGCCGTTCATGGACATCCACCAAGCGGGCACCAAGGAGATCCGCTACCTCTACGCCTACGCGCTCCAGGACCCCCAGGCGTGGCGCGAACTCGATCGGCGCTTCCGGTTCGATTGGATCCTGCTGCCGCGCGTGCTTGCGGGCAACCCCGACCTCGCCGATTTCCTGGACGCGGACTCCACCTGGGCGCTGGTATTCGCCGATGACGCCGCGGCGCTCTGGCTTCGCCGCGACGGTTCGTGCGCGGCACTCGCGCGCGAACACGCCTACCGCTACATGCCAGGTGGCACGCAGGCGCTGGGTCCACTGGGGCTCCGCGCCTATCGCGACAGCACCGTGCGCGCACCTGCATCCGCCGAGTTCGCGCGCGCCATCGCGTCGTCACCGTGGAATGCCCGCGCGCGCACGTTTTCGGGGAACCTCGCCATGCTCGACGGGCGTTACAACGAGGCGCGCGCGCAATACGAGGCGGCTTCGAGTCAGCAGCCGCTCGAAGGTGATCTCCGTGAGAGACTGGGGCTGGCCAGGCTTCATGCTGGCGACGCCCATGGCGCGCTCGAGGCGTTCCACGAAGCGCGCCGGCTGATGCCGGCGTGGCGCGAGGCCGACATACGCGAGGGACAGGCGCTTGCCGCGATGGGACGCGTTCGCGAGGCGCGCGCGGCGTGGAAGCGCTCGCTCCAGAGACACCCCGAGCTCAAGGAGGCGGGGGATCTGCTCGCGCGTCATGGGCAGTCGCTCCCGTAGCGTTCGCGGCGTCGCCCCAGGAACGACATCGCCGCGCCACCCGTGGGCGGCGCGGCGTGCGGTACGAGCCGCTTGTCAAAGCTTGGCGTGCTAGAGGATCCAGCTCGCTCCGGTGCTGGTTTCAACGTTGCGCGCGGGCGACCAGGATACGTCGCCGCCGGTCCCGCTCGAGAGCTTGAGCAACATGCCCATGCCCGGCGTGGGCGCGGGAGCCGCGCTCGCGCGTGGCGTCACGCGCGCGGGCTTCGGCGTCGGCTTGCGCACGGCGGTGAGCTGGTGCGCAGGAGCGGCCGTGGTGGCCGGTGTCGGTTGTGCGAGCGCGGGCGCGGCGATCGCGGCGCGAGAAGCGGGCCGCGACACCGAAGTCCCTCGTTCGACACAGCGTTCCGGATCATCGCTGCACCGCGAGCCGGCGCTGGCGACAGGCGCCAACACCATGGCCGTGGCGACGACGAGCAGGAGATGAAGTGGGCGAATCAAGTTCACGAGTGGCCTCCACGGGGGAGCCCCGGTACTCGAATAGGACGACTATACAGGTTGCGAAGGTTGTCGAGTGATTTTTTCATGCGTTCGCCAGGTCGCGGAAGCTGGGCGGAGTTCGTTGTCGCCCAATCTGTTACAGGAATGTCAATAACCGCCTGTGGGAGCGGGACCGGTGCGCGTGAGACCACGTGATCGCACGACCGGTCGGGCGGTGAAACGCTCCTAACCGGTCCTTCAGGCTTCGGCGGCGAGGAATCGCTCGAGCACGAGGCGCAGCCGGCCGGCCACCTGGTCGGCCACCTCGGTGACCTCGGCGTGCGTGAGCGGCACCGACGAGAGCCCGGTGGCGCGGTTCGTCACGCACGAGAGGCTCGCGGCCTCACAGTCCAACTGCGCAGCGAGCGTCACCTCGTGCACCGTGCTCATGCACGCCGCGTCGGCGCCCAGCCTGCGCGCCATACGCACCTCGGCTGCGGTTTCGTACGTGGGGCCATGGCCGCCCATCAGCACGCCCTGGTGGAGCTTCACGCCCGCTTCGGCCGCGGCGGTGAGCAATGCCGCGCGCAGTCTGGGGGAATAGGGATCCGCGACGCGTATCCCCTGACGTCGCTCCCGGAGCTCGTCCCGCGTGAGCAGTCCTCGTTTGCCGATCCAGTTCAGGTGGCCGGTGGCGAGCATGACGTCGGCGGGACGGAGCTCGGGATGGATGGCGCCCACGGCGTTCGTGAACACCATCGTGCGTGCGCCGAGCGCGCGCATGACGCGCACCGCAAACGTGACGCGGTCGAGCGAGTAGCCCTCGTAGCGATGGCTGCGTCCCGAGAGCGCGGCAACCGGAACGCCGCACCACGTGCCGATCGCCAGGCGACCGGCGTGCCCTGCCACTGTCGAGGGCGGCCAGTCGGGCAGCTCACGGGTCGCGAACACGGTCGCCTCGGGGATGGCGTCCACGATGCCACCCAGGCCCGAACCGAGTGTCAGCCCCACACGTGGTACGAGTGTCGTGCGCGCACGGATCGCGGTGACAGCTCGCTCGACGCGGACTTCGAGGTCATCGGTGGGCATCACGGGCGGCAGGGTCACGGGAACGTGCTCCAGAGCTAGGCCTGCTCGGGGTCGTACGGGGTTCCGAGCGCGCGCGGCGGCGTGGCGCGCCCGATGAAACCGGCAAGGGCAAGCATCGTGACCGCGTAAGGGAGGGCCTGCAAGAGCGGGCTCGGGAAGCCGCTGCCCTGGAGCGCGATCTGCGCCGCTTCCGTGGCGCCGAACAACAGGCAGGCGGCCGCCGCCCCGGCGGGGTGCCACTTGCCCACGATCATCGCGGCGATGGCGATGTAGCCACGCCCGCCTGTCATGCCGTCGGTGAACGAGTGCTGCTCGCTCGCGAGCCACGCGCCGGCGAGCCCAGTGAGCGCACCGCACGCCAGCACGCCCGTGACCCGGAGCCCGGTCACCGAGAGCCCGAGCGCCGCGCTCGCCGCCGGCAGCTCGCCCGTGGCGCGAAGCCGCAACCCGAACGGAGTGCGGAACAGGAGCGCCACCGTCACCGGAACGAGCAGCAGCGTGAGAAGGAAGAGCGGCGTGGCGAGGAGCGAACCCAACGCCGGCAGCGACGCGAGCGGTCCCAGCGGCAACTCGGGCAGGCCAGCCACGCGCGGCGAGTTGGAGGAGGAATGGAACACCGTCACCAGCACGAAGCGCGTGAGCCCGGCGGCGAGGAGGTTCAAGCCAATGCCGCACGTGATCTGGTCGGCGCGGAACACCACGGTGACGAGCGCGTGGAGTCCTGCCGTGGCCATACCCGCGAGCACCGCGCACAGGAGCGCCAGCCACGGATCGTGCAGGAACCACGCGCCGAGCACGTAGGCGAGCGCGCCGTGCAGCATGATGCCCTCGAGCGCCAGGCACACGACGCCGCCGCGTTCGGAGAGCGAGCCGCCCATGGCCGCGAGCGCGTACGGCACCGTGATGCGCAGCGCCGCGGCGAGGAACAGGAGCGCGGAGAGCTCGTTCATGCCGCCCTCCGCCGGCGAGCGCGCTCGAGCAGCGCATAGGCCGCGATCGCGAACAGGATGACGAGCGCGCGCAGCACGTTCACGAGATCGCTCGGTACACGCTGGTTCACCACCAGGCCGCCGTAGGCGAGCATGCCGAAGAGCAGCGCGGCGGCAAGCACGCCGACCGGATGGTTGCGGCCGATCAGCGCCACCGCGATGCCCATGAAACCGGCGCCCGCGGTGAAGTCCAGTTCGAACCAGTGCTTGTAGCCCAGCACGAAGCTTGTGCCGCCCAGGCCCGCGAGCGCTCCCGAGAGCGCGAACGCCTGCACCTGCGCATGGCCGGTGCGCACGCCAGCGTACTCCGCGGCCCCCGGGTTCAAGCCCAGCACGCGCCACTCGAAGCCGGGCCGCGTGCGGAACAGGAACACGCCGAGCGCCGCGGCGAGACCCAGTCCCAGCACGAGCGTGAAGTTGGCGGGTGAGCCCTTGAGCCAGGGGAGGACGGTGTCGAGCCGGGGGATCCATGCGGACCCGGCGATCTCGCGTGTGCGCACGGTCGCGGGAACGAACAGCGTGCGTCCCCACCACGACACGAGCGCGAACGCGATGAAGTTGAGCATGATCGTGTTGATCACCTCGTGCGCGCCGAAGCGTGCCTTGAGCGCCCCCGGTATCGCGCCCCACACCGCGCCCGCGAGCGCTGCGGCGAGAATGGACGCGGGCAGCAGCAACGGGCCCGGGAGCGAGACGTGGGCACCGACCATCGCCGCCGCGAACCCGCCCAGGTACATCTGGCCCTCGACCCCGACGTTGAAGAGCCCGGCGCGAAACGCCAGCGCCACCGCGAGGCCGGCGAACACGAGCGGCGTGGCCTTGAACAGCGTCTGGCCCACACCGTAGCCCGTGCCCAACGCCTGGCGCACGAGCAAGCCGTAGACCTCGAGCGGCGACTGCCCCACCGCCGCGATCAAGACGCCTCCCGCCACGAGCGAGAGCGCCACGGCCGCGAAAGGCGCGAACGCGGTGAGCGATGCTGGCCGGCGGGGGCTCATGCGCTCGGGGCCTCAGGCGGCAGCGCGCCCGGCCGCGGTAGCCCCCCGGGCGGGATCGGCGAATCCGTGAGCGTGGCGCGGCCGGTCATCCACAGGCCGAGCGTGCGCTCGTCGGTCGCGGCCGGTGTGGTCTCGTGCACGATGCGCCCTCCGGTCATGACCACGATGCGGTCGGCGAGCGCCAGGATCTCGGAGAGCTCGCTCGAGACAAGCAGTACGCCGAGCCCGTCGTCGCGTGCGGCGAGCAGCCGCCGGTGGAGTGCGTCCACCGAGCCCAGGTCCACACCGCGCGTCGGGTGGGCGGCGATCAATACGCGCGCGGGATGTCCGGTCACGGCTTGGGCACGGCCCAGTTCGCGCGCCGCCACGAGCTTCTGCTGGTTTCCGCCCGAGAGCCGACCCGCGAGCATCCCGGGATCGGCGGGGCGCACGTCGAACTCGGCGAGCGGCGCACGTGCGCGAGCTTCGAGCGATGGCCCGCCGAGCCAGAACGCCGTCGCGTGCGGGTCCGCCGTGGACACGGGCTCGCGCTGGCGGCCGAGCACCAGGTTCTCTGCCGCCGTCATCTCGGCCACCAGTCCGCGTCGCAGCCGGTCGGCGGGCACGTGCGCCAAGCCGGCCTCGGTGCAGGCGCGCGCGCCGCGCCCCGTCACGTCCCTGCCCGCCACGCGCACGCACCCCGAGCGAACCGGCCTCAAGCCCGCGAGACATTCCACGAACTCGTGCTGGCCGTTGCCCTCGACACCCGCCA
This sequence comes from Candidatus Eiseniibacteriota bacterium, assembly GCA_023249845.1. Lineage (GTDB taxonomy): Bacteria > Eisenbacteria > RBG-16-71-46 > RBG-16-71-46 > RBG-16-71-46 > JAIOPA01. Next base: position 25,637 of record JAHFBW010000006.1, on the reverse strand, counting down.
CGCCCACGATCTCGCCGGCCCGCACCGCGAGCGACACCCCTCGCACCGCGGGGAGGCCGCGCGCGTCCTGCGCCACCAGGTTCACCGCTTCGAGCACGGGGTCACCAGGGAGTCCGAGCGCGCGCGCCGCGAGCGGCGGCGGCACGTGTCCCACCATGAGTTCGGCCATGCGCTCGATCGAGAACTCGCGCGCCGGTCCGCTGCCCACGACCCGGCCCGCGCGCATCACCGTGACTCGGTCGGCGAGGGCCTTCACCTCGGCCAGCTTGTGCGTGATCAGGACGATGGCCGCGCCGCCGTCACGCAACTCACGCAGCACGCCGAACAGCTCGTCCACTTCCTGCGGCGTGAGCACCGCGGTGGGCTCATCCAGGATGAGCACGCGCGAACCGCGGTAGAGGCACTTCAGGATCTCGACACGCTGCTGTTCACCCACGGACAGATCCGCGACGCGCGCGCCGGGACGGATGGGCAGCCGATGGCGCTCCGCGAGTTCGGCCACGACGCGCTCGGCGCGGGCCGGTGTGAACCGGCCGAGGACGTGAATGCCATGGTCGGTGGCGGGGCCCGGCTCGCGGCCCAGCACCACGTTCTCCGCCACGGTGAGCGTGTCCACGAGCAGGAAGTGCTGGTGCACCATGCCGAGCCCCAAGCGCATGGCGTCCGAGGGGGAGGCGATGCGTACGGGCCGTCCGTCCACCTCGATGACGCCGGAGTGCGGTGGGTGCAGGCCGTAGAGCACCTTCATGAGTGTGCTCTTGCCGGCGCCGTTCTCGCCGACCAGGGCGCTCACCTCGCCCGCATGAAGCGCAAGCGAGACTCGGTCGTTCGCGACCACAGGACCGAACCGGCGCGACACGTCGCGGAGCGACGCGACGGGAACACCCAGGCGAGGGGGCGTGGGAGGCGGCGGCGCTGCGTCGAACGGCGACATGGGCGCGGGAGCCTACAGGGCGGGATGCCGACCGGGAAGCACGTTCGTGCTTGGCCGGCGGGTCCCCGGCATGCGAAAGTCGGGACTTCATCGTCGTGCGACAGCCTTCCTGACGGAGGATCCCCCATGCCGCGTCTCTGGAACCCGATGCTCCGGCTCGCCACGCTCGCGGGCGTCGCGGTGAGCCTTGCTGTCTCCCAGGCGCAGGCAGGGCCGGTGCCGCCCCACGCCCGGGTGGTCGTGGTCGTGCTCGAGAACAAGAGCTACGACGAGGTCCGGAACCAGCCCTACGCGCAGAGCCTCCGCGCACAGGGCGCAACGTTCACCAACTCGTTCGGGGTGACGCATCCCTCGCAACCCAACTACATCGCGCTGTGGGCGGCGAGCCTCCTGGGCGTGACGAACAATAATTGTCCCGCGCCCGGCTCACCTTTCGCGGCGGAGAACCTCGCTCACGCGTGCGAGGCCGCGGGGCTCCGCTGGCGCGCCTACAGCGAGAACCTTGCCGTGGCCGGCTCGACGGCGTGCTCCTACGACGGCAACGCTTCGAGCGGTCTCTACACGCGCAAGCACGAGCCGTGGACGCAGTTCTCCAACCTGAACCATCTGAACGAGCGCCCGTACACCGATCTCGCTGCCGACATCACGGCGAGCAACCTCCCGAACCTCGTATTCATCATCCCGAACAACTGCCACAACAGCCACAACAGCGCGACACCGGGCTGCGGCGTGCCCGACGCCGACGCGTGGCTTGCTGCCAACCTGCCCGCGGTGCTGGCAGCGCTCGGGCCGCGCGGCCTGCTCATCCTCACCTGGGATGAGGACGACAGTTCCGCGAGCAACCACATCCTCACCGTGGTCGTAGGGCCACTGGTGCTGCATGGAGTCGAGTCGTCGCAGCTCATGACGCACTACACCTTGAACCGGATGATCTGCGAGGCGCTCGGCCTGGCGCCGTTCGCCGGCGGCGTCGGCGAGGCGTCGATCGCGAACGTGTGGGACCTGAGCACGGCGACGCGCGGCACGAGCTGGGGAAGGTTGAAGACCCTGTACCGGTGACGACTTGGCACCGGCCGCACCGGTGCGTCGCGCTATAGTCGGTCCCCATGGTCCGGCCCATGTCCCCCGCGCCGCGCGCGCGGCCGCCCTTCCCGTGGCTCCTGCTCGCCTCGGTGTTCGCGTTCTGGTGGCTCGGCGCAGGGACGCTATGGCGCTCGTCGCACTGGGCGCACTACACCTACCTGGCGGACGCGTTCCTGAACGGCCAACTCCACCTGGTACGTGTGCCGAACGACGCCGGCGACATGGCGGTGGTGGGGAATCAGCTCTACGTGGTGTTCGGGCCGTTCCCGGCGCTCCTGCTCATGCCGTGGGTTCCGCTGTTCGCGCGAGAGACGCCCGACGTGCTGGTGCTGGCGCTCACCGCGCTCGCCGGCGTGTGGGCGTTTCACGCGCTGCTCGCGAGCGTGCACGGCACGAGCGACCGCGTGCGCCACGCGTGCGCCACACTCACGTTCGCGCTCGGCACCGCGATGCACTACGGCGCGGCGATGGGAAACGTCTGGCTGCACGCGCAGATCACGGCTACGACACTTCAGATCATCGCACTGCTGGCGGCGGCGAACGGACGCGCGCTCGCCGCGGGCGTGTTCCTTGGCCTCACCGTCCTCACGCGTTCCACCACGACGCTCGCGGCGCCGTTCTGCGCGTGGCTGCTGTGGTCCAGGCGGGACCGCGAGCCCGAGGCGCGGGCGCCGGGTGCGCGGGCCTGGATCGCGCTCGCGCTGCCGATCGTGGCGGCCATGGTACTGCACGCGGCGTACAACGTGGCGCGCTTCGGGAGCCCCACCGACGCCGGCTATCACTACATCCTGATGGGTGGCGAGTTCGAGGCGCTCGTCCTGCGCTACGGCCGCTTCTCGGCCCATTTCTTGGGCCACAACCTGTACGGCTGGCTGCTGCGGCCGCCCTACTGGAACGGCAGCGCGGTCGTGCCCGACGCCCACGGCATGAGCCTGCTCCTCACCACACCGTACCTCCTGCTCGTGCTCTGGCCGAGGCGGGTGACGCGGCTCGAGGTGTTCGCATTCGCTAGCTTCGCGTTGATCTCGCTGCCGTCGCTCCTCTACTACAACGACGGCTGGGTGCAGTTCGGGCAGCGCTTCGCGCTGGACGGCGTGGCACTGGCGTTGCTCGCCGCCTCATTCGGCGCGGCGCGCGCGCCGGCACCGCTGGTCGCGCTCGTCACGGCGTGGGGCATCGCGGTGGGCGCGTGGGGGCTGCAGTGGTTCAAAGCGAACTTCCTGCACTGAACCGCGGATTCGATCAGCGCAGCTTGAACAGCAGCATGCAGCCTGCGGGCATGGCGTCAGGCCGCCGTGGCCACAGCGGCTTGAAGTCGATCTGCACGCGCAGCTCCGTGCGTCCCGCGCGAAGCATCATGCGCTGGGCGAGCCCCACGTAGTAGTAGCTGCTCACCGCGAGCCAGTCGCTCTCTCGGCTAGGCACGCCGCCCGTGTAGGGGATGTAGTCGATGCCGTAGATCGACGGTTCCGCGGTGCCGTGGTAGGCGAGGTGCACGCGTCGGATGCCGCGGCGCTCGAGCTCCTCGCGCAGCGCGATCAGGCCCTGGCCCCAGTCCAGGTTGGAGTCGTTCACGATCCACTGGCCGTGCTCTGGCCCGCCGGCGAGGACGTTGTAGAAAGACAGGTGCCACGGCGAATGCGCCGCGGTCTCGATCGCCTGGGCGAGCGCCAGCGCCACGGCGACACGTCGCCAGCCGGCCGTGTCGCCGCGCCGTCCGGATGCGATCACGCCGAAGCACACGGAGAGCGCGGGCACCATGGGGAGTACGTAGCGGATCCCGACGCCCAGCCGGCCCACGAACATTCCGATGGCCAGGAACAAGAACGCCAGCGACAGCGGCCACATCATCCGCCGCCAGGGCGGCCGTCGCTGGGTCGCGTAGACCACGAGCAGCAGCACCGCCGCGAGGAACCCGAGCGGCCACTTCACGGCGAGCCCCACCGGGAAGTAGGCGAGCGGCGCCTCGGGATGGATGCGCCCCAGCAGGTAACTCGGCGTGGCGCTCGACTGGGACTCCACGGCCTGCCGATCGAAACCCAGCACGTACTCGTTCGGGAGAGGTAGCCGGAACGCAGGCATCGCCTGCTGAACGGCCTTGAACGCCTTGGATTCGAACGACCACGTGCCGAATGGCATCATGGACCGGTGACCGAGATACCCGACCTGGAGTGCCAACAGCGCGGCGGGCGCTATAAGCAGGTATCCGACAACCGCGCGCCGGACACGTCGCACGCGCTTCGCCACGAGCTGTGCGAGCAGGAGCGCTAGTAGCAATGGCACCAGGAAAACCGCGGTGAAGCGCACGTTGAACGCGAACCCCACCGCGAGCGCGGCCCACAGCCAGTCGCGCCAGCGTCCTCGCGTGACGAACACCTGCCAGGTGAAGAGCGAGAGCGTGAACGCGAGCGCCGTGGGCACGTCGAGCGTCACCACCCCCGCGTGCGCGAGCGACTCGGGAGCGAATGCGAGGAACGCGAGCGAGACGAGTGCGCCGCGCGAGCCCCACAGTCGTCTCGACCAGCGCCACGCGACGAGCAGGAGCAAGCCTGAAAGCAGCACGATCACCATGCGTCCCGCCACGTAGATCCGCTGGTAGCGGTCAGCGTTCTCGCGCATGAACGCCTGACCCACCTCGCCCTGTTCCCCGTGGCCGAGCGCCGAGTCGGGCGGCACGTGAGCGCCTGCTGCGAGCGCGGCGAACCCGGCCATGGCCTTGACGAGCGGCGGGTTCACAGCGGACACGCGCAGCTCGCCACGCGAGGCGGCGAGGATCCCCGCGGGCAGGTGGAAGTTCTCGTCGAACGTGACGCTCTGTCGCACGGCGCCCCACACCGCGAGCGTCACGTGTGCGGTCACGAACAGCGCAAGCCAGAGACGCTCGTGCGGAACGGGCCGGCGGCTCGTGCCGTCCGCCGCCAGCCGGCTCGACGCGAGGCCCTTTCGCTGGACGCGGCGAGCGCCGGCGCTCACGCGGGCGATTCCACGCTGTTCACGTGCGCCGCACGATCACGATGGTGACGTCGTCCTCGAATGGCGCGCCGTCGCCATAGGCCAGGAGCTTCGCCGTGAGATCGGCCACCGCATCCTCCGAGGGCATATCGGCGGCGGAGCGCAGCCAATCGGCGAGCCGTTCGAGACCGAAGATCGTGCCACTTTGGTCCTCGCGCTCGATGACGCCGTCGGTGTAGGCTACGAGGCTTGCGCCGCGGTCCACGTGCACGAAGCCCAACTTATACGTGGCGCCGGGATCGGGCCCGAGCAGCATGCCGCCTACGTGAAGTTCGCGAACGCCGCGCGAATCGAGGAGCAGCGGCGGCGGATGCCCGGCGTTGATGTAGCTCAGGTTCCCGTTCCGTTCGAGCTCGCCGAAGAACAGTGAGATGAAGCGGGAAGTGAGTCCGCTCTGGTGGATGACGCGGTTCAGCCGCTCGATCATGGGCGGCACCTTGAGGTCGCGCTCGACTCCCATGCGCAGCCCGGTCGCCACGTCGCGCGCCTGGAGCGCGGCGGGCAGCCCGTGCCCGGACGCGTCGGCCACCGCGAACCCGAGCGTCTCCCCGTCCACCGCGTAATAGTCGTAGAGGTCACCGCCCACCGAGTGCGCCGGCGTGCTCGCCGCGAAAACGTCGAAGCCGGCGAAGTCGCGCCGGCCGGGTGGAAGCAGCGACAGCTGGATGGTGCGCGCCTGCTCGAACAGGTCCTCGAGCCGTCCACGCTCGAGCCGCTGCCGCACGGCGTAGACGATGCTCGTGAGCGCCGAGAGCAGCTCGGCGCGTGTGGGTACCGTCCGCACGCCGTCTGGCGCCGTTGTGAACACCGCGATGAGCGGGCCGTCGAGCGTGCCCACCGCGAACAGCCCGGTGCGGCCCGCGGCCGTGTCGCCCACCCAGGGCAGTTCGCGGATGCCGGCGTCTCCCTCGGCGTGGAGCCGCGTGGCGAGCTCGTCGCACAGGTCGGGCCTCGCCTCGCCGTAGCGCCTGGCCGCCGCGATCCGGCGCGACTTGCGCTCGTAAAGATGCACCGCGACCAACCCGAGCGAGCCGCCCAAGTGCTCGAGCAGCCGCGGCGCAAGCCGGGCGGCGAATCGCTCGCGCGTGCGCGCGCGTTCGCTGCCGGCGAACGCCAGCTCGATCTTTCGATAGAATGCTTTGGATTCGATCATGGGGGAGCGGTCTCGGGCCGCGCAGCGTACGCGGGCCCGAGGCCGCGGGAAAGTGGCTGGAATGCTCGCGCGCTACGGGAAGATGCCTCGCACCTGGGTCGCTTCGAGCACGCGTTGCACGGCCAGCACGTAGGCGCCGCCGCGCAAGCTGCAGTGATGCTTCTTCGCCGTCTCCGACGACGCCTGGTACGCGCGCCGCATGTACACCTCGAGTCGGCGGTCCACCTCGTCCTCGTCCCAGAAGAACGTGTACGAGTCCTGCACCCACTCGAAGTAGCTCACCGTCACGCCGCCGGCATTCGCGAGGATGTCGGGGATCACGGTGCGCCCGCGCTTGAACAGGATGTCGTCCGCGAGCGGCGTCGTGGGGCCGTTCGCCGCCTCGGCCACGATCTTCGCCTGCACCTTGGACGCATTGGCGCCCGTGATCTGGTTCTCGAGCGCGGCCGGCACGAGGATGTCCACGGGCAGCTCGAGCAGCTGGCTGTTCGTCACCGGCGTGCCGCCTTTGAACGTCTTCAGGCTCGCGCCCTTCTTCTTGTGCGCCGCGAGCGCCTTGGGGTCCAGGCCCTTCGGCTGGTGCACGCCGCCCTTCGAGTCCGTCGCCGCGACGATGCGCGCACCCTCTTCATGGAGCAGCTCGGCGACATGGCTGCCGGCATTGCCGTAGCCCTGGATGGCCACCGTGGCGCCCTTCAGCTTCATCTTCCGCTCGCGGCACGCCTCGCGCAGCGTGAACTGCACGCCACGCGCGGTGGCGCGATCGCGGCCCTTCGAGCCGCCCAGCGCGACCGGCTTGCCGGTCACCACGCCCAGGGCCGTGGCGCCCTTGGTCATGCTGTACGTGTCCATGATCCACGCCATGATCTGCGAATCGGTGTATACGTCGGGCGCGGGGATGTCCTGTTCGGGCCCGATCAGGGGCAGGATCTCGCTGGTGTAGCGGCGCGTCAGCCGCTCGAGTTCCCCTTTCGAGAGCGTGCGCGGATCCACCTTCACGCCGCCCTTGCCGCCGCCGAACGGCAGGTCGAGGCACGAGCACTTCCACGTCATCCACGAGGCCAACGCCTTCACCTCGTCGAGGTTCACGTCGGGGTGGAAGCGGATGCCACCCTTGGCCGGGCCGCGCGCCATGTTGTGTGCCACCCGGTAGCCGATGAACACCTTGTACGTGCCGTCGTCCATGCGCACCGGGATGCTCACGGTGAGGCAGCGCTTCGGCGTGCGCAGCACATCCTGCATGCCGAAGTCGATCTGGAGCCTGTCGGCGGCAAGCTGGAAGTAATGCTGCGCGATGTCGAACGGGTTCAGGTTCTCGCGGGCCATCAGGACCTCCCGGGTGCGGTGGAGTCGGCGAGCGCCTCGTAGGCGAAGCGCACATTCTCGGCATGAACGTCGTTCATCGCGTGGGCGGCGTCCTTGCCCACGTACTCCATGCGCGCGAGTTGCTTGCGCGTGTCCTCGAGATCGAGCCCCGCCTGGAACGCGCGGCTCACTCCCGCCTCGAGGTGCAGCAGGTAATCCATGTCGCGCAGCAACCGTCGGTAGCCCGTGGTGCGGCCGTGCGCGAGCGGTCCGTGGCCGGGCACCACGACGCGCACGTCCTCCTGCTCGAACAGCCAATGCAGCGTCTTGAGACTCCCTCGATACACCCAGGGCGGCGAGTCGAGCCACGGGATCTCGATGTCCGAGAGCAGGTCTCCCGCCGCGAGGATGCCGCGCTCCGGCAGCCACAGCGCGAGATGATTGCCATTGTGCCCCGGTGTGTCGTACGTGACCACGGAAAACGGCCCCAGGCGCACGGCGGCCGTGCCGTGCGCGGTGAGCCGTGGCGCGAACGGCCGAAACGCGTGCGGCAGCCGCTCGCCCTGCTCCGTGACCCAGCATTCAGCCGCGTGCGCCACGGACGCGGCCTCGCGCTCGAGCTCGTCCGCGAACCCTGAGTGCGCGAACGTCAGCGCGCCAGGGAACCAGGGCATCCCCAGCACGTGGTCCCAGTGCGGGTGGGTGAACGCGAGCGCCACGCGCTCGAATCGCGGCGCGGTCTCCGAAACGGCGGCGGCCAGGTCATCCAGCTCGCTCGGCAGCACGCCGGGGTCCACGAGCAGCGCGTGGTCGTCGGCGGTGAGCACGAGCGAGTTCATGTCCTGGCAGCGGCTCGTGCGCACACGTACGCCGGGCTCGAGCGTGGTCCACGCGCTCACAGCCGCCCTCGAGCGAAAGGCTCCGCTCCCCGGGTGCAGGGGCGGAGCCTGGAATTGCGGCCGAGGAGGGTGCGGATCACGGTTCGGTCGGCACGTGGATCGAGCCCGCGACGATCGCGGCCTCGAGCGAGTCCACCTTCGCCTTGACGGCGTCCGGGATGAGCGCCCGGTTGCGATCGTCGTACACCCAGGTCACGCCCCGGTCGCCGAGGCCGAACTCGTGCACGCCGGGTGTCCACTGGCCGGACTTCACCTGTCGGATGGTCTCGAACACCGCGGTGTCCACGCGCTTCACCATCGACGTGAGCACCACGCCCGGGGCCTCGTCGTACTGGTCTGAATCCACACCGATCGCGAGCTTGTGGAGCTCGCGCGCCGCCTCGAACACGCCGAGCCCGGTGGAGCCCGACGCGTGGAAGATGATGTCGGCGCCCGCGTGGTATTCGGAGAGGCCCAGCTCTTTCCCCTTCGTGGGGTCCTTGAACGCGGCACCCGTCGTGCCCGCGTACTTCACGATCACGTTCGCGCGCGGGTTCACGGCCTTGACGCCCGCCACGAATCCCGCCTGGAACTTGCGAATGAGTGGGATCTCCATGCCGCCCACGAAGCCCACCTTGTTGGTCTTCGTGAGCAGGCCGGCCAGCGCGCCGACCAGGAAGCTGCCCTCCTCCTCGCGGAACTTGAGCGCGGCCAGGTTCGGCGGCAGTTCGTCGCCCGGCGTGACGGTGTAGTCCACGCACGCGAACTTCTGATTCGGGAACTCGCGCGCCAGCGCCTTGATGTCGTCGGTGAACAGAAAGCCCACGCCGAACACGAGCTTGGCGTCGCCCGCGGCGAGCTGCCGGAGCTGCGCCTCGCGGTCGGAGCCTTCACTCGTCTCGAGCGTGGTGAAAGTGACGCCCAGATCCTTCTGCGCTCGCTCGAGGCCCTCGTAGGCCGAGTCGTTGAAGCTCTTGTCGCCCCGCCCACCGATGTCGAACACCAGGCCCACCGGGAACGCCGCCGTCGCCGCGGCGTCCTGCTTCGCGGGCTTACCGCACCCGGCGGCGGCGAGCAGCAGCAGTGCGGCGAACGCGCGGACGAGCGGCGTGCGGCTTGGCATGGGGTTCTCCCGTGGATTCGGCCGCGGGCTTCGCCCGGCGACCCAGGTCGTAGCAGCGGCGGCAGCGCGCCTCGTAGATCTCGGCGCCGCCCACCACCACGCGGCCGCCGCGCTGCACCTTTCGATACGTGCGATTCGCGGGCGCGCCGCACACGACGCAGATGGCGAGCGTCTTCGTGATGTATTCCGCGATCGCGAGCAGCTGCGGCATGGGTTCGAACGGCCTGCCGAGGTAATCCTGGTCGAGCCCCGCCACGATCACGCGCTTACCCATGCGGGCGAGCTTCTCGCACACCTCGACCAGGTCGGGCCCCAGGAACTGGCCCTCGTCGATGCCGATGACCTGCGCCTCGTGCGCGTGGCGCAGGACGTCGGCGGCGTTCTCCACCGAGCGTGACGGGATGCGCAGCTCGCTGTGAGACACGATCGCGTCGCGGGCGTAGCGGTCATCGATACCCGGTTTGAAGATCTCGACGCGCTGGCGCGCGATCTGGGCGCGCCGCAGGCGGCGGATGAGTTCCTCGGTCTTGCCGCTGTACATGCTCCCGACGATGACTTCGATGGAGCCGGTGCCGGGGAACGTGCGGGAGGGTTCGCTCATGGGACGCGGGACGCTACGCGTGCGGCGCGGGGGGCGTCAATGGCCAAGCGCCGGCGATGAGCCCTTCACGAGCGCGCCGAGTTCGGCCACACTGCGCGCTGATCGAGCCGGGCCCGGTGCCTCGGCTGCAGCGTCCGGCCGCCGCATCGCGGCGCCTCGCGTGAGTCACCCACCGTCGGCACGGTCGTGCGAGGAGACGATGGACCAGGTCCTCGAAGCCAAGGTCGCGATCTACGCTCACTTCGCCGAAACGGGGGTTCGTCCGAGCGTGGACGAACTGGCGACCCGTCTTGGTACCAATGCGTCAACGGTGCGTGACGCATTCCAGGTGCTTCGCGCGCAGCCCTTGCTCCTGATCGAGGCCGACGGGGAGTCGATCCGTATGGCGCCCCCGTTCTCCGGCGTGCCGACCCAGCATCAGGTGAGCTCCGCGGGTGTCACCTATCACGCGAACTGCGCCTGGGACGCACTCGGCATCTCCGCCGCGTTGCGACGCCACTCCACCGTGCACTCGCGCTGCGAGCAGACGCTCGAGCCGCTGGAACTCGATGTGCCCGTGGGCGGACCGGCGTCGTCCGACTGGCTTTTCCACTGCGTCGTCCCCGCCGCCCAATGGTGGAACGACCTCGTCTTCACATGAAGCACCATGCTCTTCTTCCGGTCGGAGGAACGGGTGCGAGAGTGGTGCAAGGCAACCGGGCACCCGTTACGGCCGCTCGTTCGCATGGACCAGCTCTGGGACATGGCACAAGCCTGGTATGCGACGCGACTCGAGGCGAGCGCTCGACGCCCGCAGCCCGCGGAGATGCGGATGATTCTCGGTCGACTCGGATTGGTCGAGGAGTTCTGGGACCCGCTCTCCGACGCGTTCCGCGATAGCCCCGGCGGGTCGTCGCGCTCCTGAAGCCGGCGTCAGCCCTGCGGCAGCGCCGCCGCGGCGTCCACGCCACGCTCGCGGAGGAGCTCGCGGATCTTCGTCTTCACGAGGTCGATCGCGACCTTGTTGTGGCCGCCGCCGGGGATGATGACGTCGGCGAAGCGCTTGCTCGGCTCCACGAACTGGAGGTGCATGGGGCGCACGCTGTCCTCGTACTGGCGCAGGATGGAATCGACCGAACGGCCGCGTTCGAGCAGATCGCGCCGCAGCCGCCGGATCAGGCGCACGTCGGAGTCGGCGTCCACGTACAGCTTGATGTCCATGAGCGCGCGCAACTCGGGGTCGTGATAGATGAGGATGCCTTCGAGCACAACGACCAAGTGATCGCTGATTCGGCGCGTCTCCGTGGTGCGGCGGTACTCGTTGTAGTCGTAGACCGGCTGCTCGATGGCGTGTCCTTCGAGCAGCTCGCGCAGGTGCTGGCGCAGGAGGTCGAAGTCGAACGCGTCAGGATGATCGAAGTTCCGCGCCTCGCGGTCCAGGAACGGCACCTGCTCGAGGTTCCTGTAGTAGCTGTCCTGGTCGATCACGACGACGCGCTTGGAACCGAGTTCGCGCACGATGGTGCGCGCGACCACGGTCTTGCCGGACCCGGAACCGCCGGCGATGCCGATGAGGATGCGACGGGGCATGTCGGAGATTGAGGCTAGCAGCGTTGGAACTGGCGTGACAATGCGAACGTGGGAACTCCCGAACCCGGCCGTTCGACCCCGCACCCACAAGCTGGCAGGCTCAAGGTCTACCGAAGGAGGGGACCATGCGAAAAGCGCTCGAGGCGACCGAGCTCCAGGCCGCGCTGCAGCGGCTGTCGGAGTGGCGGGTCGTGGAGGGGAAGTTGGCGCGTGAGTTCCGCTTCCGCGACTTCGCTGACGCGTTCGCGTTCATGAGTGCGTGCGCGCTCCGCATCCATGCGCTCGATCACCATCCCGAGTGGTCGAACGTCTACTCGAGCGTGCGAGTGCAGCTCGTCACGCACGACGCCGGTGGCATCACCGCGCGCGACGCCGAGCTGGCCGGGGTGATGGAGGAGATCGCGGCGCGATTCCCACGCGGCTAGCCGGGATTATTCATGAGCCCGTGGCCGGCGCGGGCCGGCTGCCCATGAATCGCTGCGTTGAAGGCTTGGCCCGCTCCTGCGCCGTGTCACCGACACGACTCCGTCGCGGGCCAAGCCTACGCCTTGCGCTTCACGGACATCCGTCCCTCTCGATTCACGGTTCATGAATAATCCCGGCTAGGCTCTGTCTGAGAACTCCCCGCGTCCGCGCGGAGTTCTCAGATAGAGCTTGGCGCCGATCCGGGGCCCGCTGCTCCGGAAGCCGCCGGGCTGGATCAGTTCGCGGGCACGAGCAGCAGGCGGCTCTGGTGTTCGGCGGTGGTGAGCCACTCGTAGAAGTAGTTGTGCCCGAGCGTCGACGCGTCGAAGCGTGCGAGGTACGCGGTCCAGAACGCGTCACCCTTCCAGACCGCACGCGCGGCCATGCCGCTCGAGAGCGTGCCGAGCCCGCTCACGTCGGTGCGCAGGCGCTCGCGCAGCTCGGGCGCCAGCTCGCCACCCAGGAGCCAGCGCACGCTGCGCTTGACCCGGGTGAGCAGGCTGCCCATGACGTTCTGGCCGCCCACCACCATGAGCTGCTCGTAGAGCGCGCCCGCGAGCAGATCCGGGTCGGTGGCGTCGGCGCGCACTGGTGGGTAGAAGCGGACGAGCTCGGGCTCGTCGAGCAGCGAGTACTGGAACCGACTCGTGAGCGGGTCCGCCGCCGGCCCCCAGCTGCCGATGAGCGCGGGCCCGGTGATGAGCATGCCGAGGTAGAAGCTGGGGTGCAGGGTGTCGGCGAGCGACGGCGAGGTCACCGCGAGAGCGCCGACCGGCTCGCGGAGTCCCTTCCAGGTCGCCATGTGCCTGGCGCCGTGGAACCGCACTTCCACGGTGTCCGGAAGCACCGGCCCAGCCGCGAGCGGACCGAACAGCGTCTGCACGAGCGCATGGACGTCGAGTCCCTCGAGGTTTCCGGCGATGGCGAGCGACGCGTTGCCGGTGTGGTACCAGCGCTGGAGCCAAGGCGTCACGTCGCGCACAGCGAGCCGCTCGAGCCCGCGCAGTCCGGCGTAGCGCACGATCCCCTCGTCGTCCAAGCCGCGCGCGATCGCCGAAACGCGCCAGTAGAGCACATCGCTCACCTGGCCGAAGTAACGCTGGCCGAGATCGCGCCGCACGTTGACAAAAGCGTTGCGCACGTCCGCGTCGGTCACGGTGACGCCGCCCATGCGCCGAGCCGCGTCCTGCAGCACGCCGGGGAGTTGCTGCGTCGTGACGATCTCGGTGAACCGCACAAGTCGCGTGCCGGGGCGGCATTCCCATCCGAGTGGGCGCACGCTCGCCATCTCGTCGCGCGTGCGCTCGGGAGTGCCACCTGCTGCGCTCATCCACTGCACCTCGGCGAGCAGCCCGGAGAGTCCCTCGAGCGCCGCCGGCTCGTAGCCGGAGCCAGCGCGGTAGGCCACCGTCACGGACACCCCCGCGGCATTCGGCACGCGCAGGGTACGCACCTCGAGCCCATTCGCGAGCCGCCACGACTCGCGTACGGTGCTGTCGGGCAGCATGGCCGCGCGTGCCGCAGGCCCCGTGAGCAACCACGCGACGGCGACGAGCAGGCGGATGGATCGTGGCAAGGGAAATCCAGGATGGGGTGGAGGGGCGACGGGAACGGCCGACGAGTGTATCGCAAGCCCCGGGCGCGTGTGTTCGGGCCGTGTCACCCGCGCTCGCGTTCCGCCGCGGGTCCGCGCTACAGTAGGCGACCCATGCAGACCCCCAGCGAAGACGAGGTGCGGCGGCTCGTGCGCGAGGCGGTGGACCGCGCGCTCGGCTCCGAGACCGCTCTGACGCCGGCGCCGACTCCCGCGAAGCCCGTCCGCGCGCGACGCGTCGCGATCGGCGCGGATCACGGTGGCTTTGTACTCAAGGAAGTGCTACGCGCCGCGATCCGCGAAGAGATGGGCTGGGAGGTACACGACTGCGGCACTCACTCCGTCGACGCCGTGGACTACCCGGACCTGGCCGCCGCCGTGGCGCGCGAAGTGGCGAGCGGCCGCGCCGCGCGCGGCATCGTCGTGGACACCGCCGGCATCGGCTCGAGCATGGCGGCGAACAAGGTGCCGGGTGTGCGCTGCGCGCTGTGTCACGACGACGCCACCGTGAAGAACGCGCGCGAGCACAACGACGCCAACGTGCTGGCGCTTGGCGCGAAGGTCGTGCACCGCGGTGCCGCCGTGCGCATGGTGCGCCTGTTCCTCACCACGGAGTTCGCGGGCGGCCGCCACGAGCGGCGCGTCAAGAAGATCATGGCCCTGGAGGGACCGCGGTGAGGCTGTCGCTCGAGACCATTCGCCGGTTGCCGAAGGCCGAGTTGCATTGCCACCTGGACGGCAGCGTGCGGCCGCGCACCGTGCTCGAACTGGCGCTGGACCAGGGAGTGAAGCTGCCCACCACGCACCTGGGCCGCCTCACGCAACTGCTCGAAGCCGGCAAGCGAACGCGAAATCTTGCAGATTATCTGCGGATCTTCGACCTCACGCTCGCGGTCATGCAACAGAAGGAAGCGCTCTACCGCACGGCCTACGAGCTGGTCGAGGATTGCGCCGCCGAGAACGTGCGCCACCTCGAGGTGCGCTACTCGCCGATCCTCCATCGCAAGAAGCGCCTGCCATTCGAAGACATCGTGGATCCCGTCATCGCCGGGCTTCGCGACGCCGGCATGAAGTACAACATGTCCACCGGCGTCATCATCTGCGGCATCCGCAGCATGGCGCCCAAGGTGTCCATGGCGCTGGCCGAGCTGGCGGTGGCGTACAAGGGGCGTGGCGTGCTGGCGTTCGACCTCGCGGGCCAGGAGCGCGACTATCCGGCCAAGGCGCACCGCGGCGCGTTCCAGCTGATCCTCGAGAACAACATCAACTCCACCGTGCACGGCGGCGAGGCGTTCGGCGCCGAGAGCATCGCGCAGGCGCTCCACTTCTGCGGCGCGCACCGCATCGGTCACGGCACGCGGCTGCGCGAGGCACCGGACCTGCTGCGCTACGTCCGCGACCATCGCGTGCCGCTCGAGATGTGCCTGTCGTCGAACATCCAGACGCGGGCGGTGCGAACCATCCACGAACACCCGTGCGGGGACTATTTCCGCCAGGGGCTCCGCGTGACGCTCAACACCGACAACCGGCTCATGTCCGCCACCACGCTGAGCCAGGAGATCGCGCTCGCGGCGCGCGCGTTCCGATTCTCGCCCTACGAGGTGAAGCGCCTCATCCTGAACGGTTTCAAGAGCGCGTTCATGCCGTACCCGCAGAAGGCGCGCATGCTCCGCGAGGTCAACCTCGAGATCGATCGCGTGTTCATGGACGCGTTCCCCAGCGAGTACGACCTGCGCGGGAGCTACTGACGCGCGATGCTCCCGCCGCGGGCCATCGGATTCGTGGTCCTGCTGGCGCTCGGAGCGGCTGTTCCGACCGCGGCGGGTCCGATCTCGTACGTGGCCCGGCTCGCGAACCGCAATCGCGTCGGGCTCACCGTCACCAATTACGGATTTCTCGGTAACAACTTCACCTCGCGCTCGTCGTCATTCGAGTTTCCGCTCGGCTCGGGCTACGAGCACATGTCGCGCGCCGGCCTGTGGGTGGGCGCGCTGGCGCTCGCGGATACGGGAGCGTTCATTGGCGTGACGACGGCGCTCGTGGACGCTGCCCAGGGCGGCGCTTCGGCGGACGAGACGGAGTTCACGCCGCTCGGCGACGTCGTAAGTGAGCGATCGCGCATCCAAAACAGTCGCGTCTACTCGCCGGCGGCGATCTCGGACCAGGACCTCATCACGAGTTACACCGACGCCACGCCCCGGGGCGCGCGCGGCAACCAGCTCGAGCGGCACTCGCCCATGCACCTCACGGTGCGCCAGACCACGCTCAGCTTCACGCTGAAAGTCGCGGACGCGTTCGTGGTGAACCGATTCGTCGTGGTGAACGACGGCCCGCCGCTCCGCGACGTGTGGCTTGGGATCTATGCCCAGCTCGCGTCGGGCAACAAGAGTCGCTACACGGCTTGGCCTCCCACGGGCAGCTCGGGCCCGGGCTCGTGGTACTACAAGGCGCACATCGAGTACGACGCTGCGCGCCGACTCTACGCCGAGCGCTTCTGTCTGGCGCCGCCCTACCCGTCCGGCTGCCTGTCGTCGCTCGTGCCGCCGTGGGCGGGGGTCAAGCTCCTCGGCGTCACGCCCGGAGACATCGCGACCAAGCGGGTGAACTGGCGCTGGTGGGGGTTCGTACTCGAGGATCCGTCGCGAGACGAGGACCGCGAGAAATACCACCTCATGAGCGACACCCAAGTGGACGACCCCGCCGGCTGCCTGTTGCTCGGGCAGTGCTCGCCCATCCAGCTCATGAGCGTCGGTCCGTTCGACCGGGTCGAGCACGGCGACAGCGTCTCCGTGGACGTGGCGTTCGTGGGCGGCGACGACGACCCGGGCTTCCTCGCCAACGCGGACTACGCGCAGTTCGCACACGACCTCGATTACAGGCTGCCGGCGGCGCCCCCGTCGCCGCGCGTGCACGTCGAGGCGGGCAGCCGCCACGTGGATATCTGGTGGGACGATTCTCCGGAGTCGGCCTCGGATCCCACGAGCCCGGCGCCCGGCGGCGTGGATTTCGAGGGCTATCGCGTCTACCTCGGGCTGGACCGCGAGGAGCCCACGCGACTTGCGCAGTTCGACCTTCGCGACTCGACCGGATTCGACACCGGGCTCGAGCCCGCGGAGGCGCCCGAGCCGTTGATCGTTGATGGCGTCACCTACCGCTACCGTCATCGCGTCGAGGGACTGCGGGACGGTTTTCGGTATTGGGGGGCGGTCACGAGCTACGACACAGGCGATCGCACGATCGAGAGCCTCGAGAGCGGGATCACACAGAACAAGTTTATCGTTATCCCGTCGGCGAATTTGGAGGAGCGCCGGTCGGTCTACGTGTTCCCGAACCCCTACCGCGTCGAAGCCGCGTGGGACGCGGGCTCGACTGCACGCGACAAAGTCGTATGGTTCGGTGGATTGCCGACACACTGCACGATCCGTGTCTATACTCTCGCCGGAGATTTGGTGATGAAGCGGCCGTTCGACGCATCTGTTTACCATACAGAGAATATCCGAGGTATCTGGACGCGGGACCGAAACGGCGACACTGGGCCGCCGTCGCTCTCGGGAGCGTCGTTCGCCTGGGACCTCATCAGCGACCGAGGCCAAGCCATCGCGAGTGGTCTCTACCTCTGGACAGTGGAGGATCGGGCCGGTGGTCCGGTGCAGCGCGGGAAGCTGCTCGTGGTGAAGTCCGATCGCGAGTGAGTGGTCTGACAGCGCGCGGGACGGCCGCGGATTTCGCGGCTGATGCACGCGACAAACCGTTACGAAACGGACCCTTGACGCGCTTCTGACGGCCGACCTAAGTTCCTGCCCCACCTCTTGGGGCCCATGACACCCATCCATCGCCTGCTTCTGTCCTTCGTTCTCGTGGCTGTCGCGGTATCGCCAATCCGCGCCGAGGACAAGGGGACCATCACCGGCAAGGTCACCGACAAGCGGACGGGCCACGCGCTCCCGTTCGCGAACGTCGCGTTGGTCGGTGTCCCGAAGGGCGGCCTCACCGACTCCGAGGGCCGCTTCTCGATTCCCGGCGTGCCAGTGGGCACGTACGAGGTGCGGGTGCAGTTCCTGGGCTACAAGGCCGAGTCGCGGCCCGGGGTGGTGGTCGCGGCGGGCAAGGGCGCCGTGGCGGACTTCAAGCTCGAGGAGGTCGTCGTCCGCCAGGAAAAGGTGGTCGAGGTGACCGCCGAGCGCCGCCTGGTCGAGGCCAAGCAGGGCGCCACCGTGCGCAGCGTGGGTGCGAACGAGATCCGCAATCTCGCGGTGACCACCGTGTCCGACGTGCTGCAGCAGCAGGCGGGCATCAGCACCGACGCCGACCAGATCCACGTCCGAGGCGGCCGCGCCGACGAGACCATGTTCGTCGTGAACGGCGTGGCGAACCGTGACCTCGTCACCGGCCAGTCCACCGCCGGCCAGCTGAACGCCCGATCGGTATCCGAGGTGAACGTGGCCACCGGCGCGTTCGACGTGCGCTACGGCAATGCGCTCTCGGGCGTGGTCGAGATCCGGTTGAAGGAGGGCACCGACAAGATGCAGCTCGGCATCACCACGTCGGCGGGCAGCTACGGCGGGCGTGCGTGGCAGGCCGTGCTGACCGGACCCGATCCCGTCTGGGTACCCGCGCTGAACGCGGTCGGCGTCAAGATCCCCGGAACGGTGAACAGCATCCTCGACCTCTCGGGCAGCCTGTTCGAGACACGCTTCAGCTATCTCGGGCACGACGACGCGAGCTTCCTCGAGAGGACCATCCTGCCGCCCTACCTGCACCCACGGCTCACCTCGAGCTACGAGGACCGCTTCCTCGGTTACACGTTCAAGTACAACGACAGCTGGGGGCCCGCGCAGGACAACCGCTGGGCCGGGCGCTACGGGCTCTCCTGGAAGCCGGACAACGCGAACAAGCTGTCGTTCAACTACTCCAAGCGCATCGCCATCGACCAGGGCTTCAGCCGCACGTTCCTGACCGCGCAGGGCGACCTCGGCGACCCGGCCTACCCGTGGCGCTGGGACCACCGCATCGGCAACGCGCAGACGTTCTTCGAGGACAACGTCCAGAGCTCGCTCGAGTGGCGGCGCACACTGTCGCTCACCGGGTTCACGACGCTACAGTTCTCGCGTTACTACTTCGCGCAACGCCAGGACGTGCAGGGCAAGAACTGGACGGACTACATCGAGCCCGACGACCGCTCGTCGTTCCCGCTCGGCGACCCGCGCCGAGACGACTACTTCTACGACACGGGCGACGACAACCAGTGGGCCGACCGGCGCACGAACAGCTGGGGGCTGCAGGGCTCGCTCACCCAGCGCATCCACCACAACGAGTTCGAGGTCGGCTTCGACCACCAGTGGCAGTCCGTGCAGTACCTCACCATCGAGAACCCCTGGGTGTTCGACGCCGACGGACTCGGCCAATCGCACGACCTGTGGGAGGTGCATCCGATGGTGGGCGCGTTCTACGGGCGCGACCGGCTCGAATTCGAAGGGTTCGTCGCGAACGTCGGGGTGCGTGCGGACTACTGGCTCCTTGGGAAGGAAGCCGAGCAGGCGATGGGCGACACGACGCGGCACAACATCGCGCCCACGACCCGCACGACGTTCTTCGAGGACACGCGCTCGTTCTTCGGGCGCCGCGTCAAGATGCACTTGTCGCCGCGCGTCATCGTGGCGCACCCGATCACCGAGCACAGCAGCTTCTTCTTCAACTACGGCCAGTTCACGCAGAACCCGTCTTACCGTTACGTCTACTCCAAGCTCAACTCCATTTCGAGCGAGTCGTTTCCGCTGCAGGGCAATCCGAACCTGAATCCGCAGGTCTCGGTGAACTACGAGGTGGGCGGCAAGCACCAGTTCCTGCCCACGGCGGCCGCGAACGTCACGTTTTTCGTGCGTGACGTCTACGACTATCCGAGCGCAACGCGTGTGGATCCGCTCTCGGGCACGAACCTCGAGTCCTACTTCATCTACCTGAACGGACACTACGCCCGCTCGAAGGGCTTCGAGATCGAGCTCGAGAAGCGGCGCGCGAACTACTGGGCCGGCAAGCTGTCGTACTCCTACCAGCAGACCCGCGGCAAGAGCAGCGATCC
Organism: Candidatus Eiseniibacteriota bacterium; assembly: GCA_023249845.1. Classification (GTDB taxonomy): domain Bacteria; phylum Eisenbacteria; class RBG-16-71-46; order RBG-16-71-46; family RBG-16-71-46; genus JAIOPA01. The sequence goes on along the minus strand of JAHFBW010000006.1, from coordinate 5,841 downwards.
GAACGAGGAGCGCGCGTTGCAGGAGGTGGGCGGCAGCAACGAGACGCGACTGTCCGAGGAGTTCGTGCGCTGGAACCGTCCGAGCAAGCTCACGGGCAGCTTCGACGTGCGCTTCGACGACAGGGCCCCGACCTACCTGGCCTGGGCGAAGCGCTCGGGCCTGAACGTGTACGTGCAGGGCCAGTCCGGACGCGCCTACACGCCGATGGACCGGTACAACCAGAACCCGATCGGGCTGCCGAACTCGGAGAACGCCCCGGTGCAGTACCTCTGTGACATGAAGCTCAACCACTGGTTCCGTATCAGTACGCGGCGCTTCGACATCAGCGTCTCGGGCACGAATGTGTTCAGCAATCACATCTACAACCGCATCGATCCGGTGACAGGTCTTGGCCGCGTCTGGGGCAAGGGACAGTACGACCCCACTTACGTCTCGGGCTTGGACGACTACACGCGCGTGAGCCAGGTGGACGACCCGTCCAACTATGGTCCCGGCGCCCAGTGGAGGCTGCAGCTCGATGTGGATCTTTAGTCGGCCTCCGCTCGCACGGGCCGCGCTCACCGCGCTCACCGCGCTCGTCGCCTTCGCCGTCCTGGGCGCCGGTGGCGTGGCGCGCGCGCAGGGCACGCTCGGCGGCCAGCGGGCCGGCACGTCGTCGGCCACGTTCCTGCGCATCGGCGTTGGCGCGCGCGCCGTGGGCATGGGCGAGACGTTCGTGGCCGTGGCGAACGACCCGAGCGCCATCTACTGGAACCCGGCCGGGCTGGCGTCGCTGCAGCGGCGCGAGATCGCGATCTCGCACGTGCAGTGGCCCGCGGACGTCACCTATGAGCATCTCACGCTCATCCTACCGTCGCGGCGATTCGGCGGATCGATCGGATTCCAGCTCGGCGTGCTCTCCACCGACATCGAGGAGACCACCGAGTTCCAGCCGTTCGGCACCGGGAGGACGTTCTCGTACTCCGACGTCGTGGCCGGGATCGCGTTCTCGCGCCGGTGGACGGACAAACTGCTGGTCGGGACGGGCGTCAAGTTCGTACGCGAGGACCTGGGCTCGCAGGTGGGCGGGCCTACGACGAACGCCTACCTATTCGACGTGGGTTCCATCTACTACTTGGGGCTGGGCAGCGTGCGCATCGCCACGTCGCTCACCAACTTCGGTTCGGCGCTGCGGCCCTCGGGAACGTTCGTCTCGCCCTACTTGGCGAACACGACCGCGGAATACGACGCGTTCGACCCACCGCTCATGTTCCGCTATGGCGTCGCGTTCGAACCCATCGAAAACGAGACGCAGCGGCTCACCACGGCGTTCGAAGTGAATCAGCCCGCCGACAACGAGCAGCTCGTGAAGGCCGGCGCGGAATGGCTGTTCCGTGGCACGTTCGCCGTGCGCGGGGGCTACAACTTCCGCGCCGATGCACTCAAGCTCTCGGCCGGGCTCGGCTTCACGGGTGATCTCGGCGGCATGCGCGGGGCATTCGACTACGCCTACACGGACGGCGGATTCCTGGGCGCCGTGCACCGAGCGTCGCTGGGAGTGAAGTTCTGATGCGCCGCGCGCTCGCGCTCCTGCTTCTCGCGGTTCTGGCGGCGATTCCCGCCAGCTGCGGCGGCAGGTTCGAGCTGCCCACGGAGCGTCGCAACGAAGCGGTCCCCACTGACCAGAGCTACGCCATGCTCGCGACGTGGAAGGGCATGGACGGCGTGCAGGACCTGATCATCACGCAGGGCCAGGGCAACCAGCTATTCGCGCTGTTCAACCGAGGCGGCATCGCCGACTACACCGTGCCGCGCGGCGAGGTGCGGCTGTACCCGCTGTCGCGTCCCCAGCCGATCGGCGCGCCCTACTTCGAGAACATGCGCACACTGTTCAATCCGGTCGCGATCGCCGCGGGTAGCGCGCCGCAGCGCCTGTTCGTGCTGGACCAGGGCGATTCGTGCCAGGCCAAGTTCGACGCGCGCCGCAACTCGTGCGCGCCCGACGAGGACACCACGCACGCCACGGGGCATCCGTTCCGGAACCTGGTCTTCGAGTACAGGGCGACGTGGCGCGTGCGCGAGTATGGCCTGGGCGGCGGCGACACGGTCTCGACGTTCACCGACACGACGTTCGCCAAGCCCTACGGCATCGCGGCCGACGACCAGGGCCGTGTTTACGTGGCCGGCCTGGTCGTGGTGCTCGACACGAACCAAGTGGACCAGCGTATCCGCACGCGGAAGCAGGTGAGTCGCGTCTACCGCTACAAGCGTGGCCTGCGCTATCCGGACGTGTACGACGTGAACATGCCGGGCACCTCCTCGTGGCACCGCGATACGACTTGGCTCGTGTTTGACGGTACGGGCTCGTCGTCGGTCTCGGACCCGCGCGGCATCCAGTGGTCGCCGCGCGGCAGCTCACCGCTGTTCGTGGCTGACCGCGGCAACAACCAGGTCAAGGGCGTGTCGTCGAGCGAGCTCCAGGTGAGCCTCGTGCGGGTGGACGGCAGCGTCACGGGCGCGACGTTCAACCACCCCGAGGCGGTCGCCGCTGACCGCGCGGACCACTTCTACGTCGTGGACCGCGAGAACCGCCGCGTACTGCGCTTCACGGTGTCGGGAGAGTTCGTGCAACGCGTGGACACCGAGCCGAACGCCGACGACCTACCGCTGCTCGACCCCACCGGGATCGCGGTGGACGACTCGCTCGCCTACATCGCGGACCGCGGTCGCGCCCAGATCATCCGCTACAAGAGGCGTCCGTGAGCCGACGACTCAAGGGCCTGCGAATCGGAACGTTCGGCGTGCTCGCGACGGTGATCTCATGCCTGCTGGGAAGCGTCACCCCGGTGCGGGCGGGTGACCACCACGGCCCGCCGCGCACCAGGGCAGCGCCCGCCGCAGCCGGGGCGGACACGTCGTCTCGCGTGTTCGTGTCGCTCATCTCCGGCCGCGACGAGTTCGGCCGCGACCTGAACCTGATGAGCGTCAATGTCACGAATTATGGATTCATCGGCAACAACTTCAACGTGCGCACGCCCTCGATGGAGTATCCCGTGGGAACCGGTCACGAGCATCTCGTCCGCGGAGGGCTGTGGATCGGCGCGCTCTCGGCCGACGACAACGGCGCGTTCACCGGAGTCTCGACCGGAGCGCTGGACGGTTTTGTCACCGACGTCGCCGCGAGCGCCACGGAGTTCACGCCGCAGGGTGACCGTTTCGAGGTGCGCTCCAGCCTCACGAACAATCGCCGATTCTCGCCGCTCGCGGTGAGCGAGCGCGATCTCATCGGCTCGTTCGACGACCTGAAGCCGAAGCGCGCGGACAACAACCGCGAGGACCACCGCCCGCTGGGTGTCGTGGTGCGACAGGAGAACTATTCCTGGTCGTTCTCCGACTACCGTCACATGGTGTTCTTCCACTGGGTCATCAAGAACATGGGCGCGCCGCTGCGTGACGTCCAGCTCGCGGTGTACAACGAGCTGGCGAGCGGGCCCAAGAACAACTTCAACAACTGGCCGCCGGGTGGCGCGTGGTTCAACCACAAACAGGTCGGCTGGATCGACTCGCTGAGCATGTTCACCGAACGCTACTGCACGAGCCTGCCGATCCCCGGCTCATGCTTCTACTCGATCACGCCGGAACTCGTGGGGGTCAAGCTGCTGGGGGTGCGGCCGGGCGACGCGCGCGACCCGCTCGACAAGCAGATCACGATGCAGTGCTGGGACTTCCGCCCGGGCGACACGAGCCGCGACGAGGACGTCGAGCGCTACGCGCTGATGAGCGCGGGCACGAAGACGGTGCTGGACCCGCTCCCAACGAACCTGTCGCCGCGCGACGGCGATCCTGCGGAGTTGATCTCCGTCGGGCCGTTCCCACAGGTGGGAACGGGAGACAGCGTGGAGGTGGACTTCGTCTACGTGGGCGCAACGGACGATGCCAGCCTCATCAAGCGGGCCCGCACCGCGCAACGCGCGTACGACCTCAACTACATCGTTCCGGTGCCGCCGCCCTCGCCGCGGTTTCGCGCCGTGGCGCGCACGCGCGCGATCGACTTCTACTGGGACGACTCGCCCGAGGAGTTCCTGGACCCCACCAGCCCCCAGCCCAAGGACTTCGAGGGTTACCGGGTCTATGCGGGCGAGGACCGCGAGGACCTGCGCCTCCTCGCGCAATTCGACCTTGGCGTCGCGCCGCACGACACGACCGGCTTCAACACGGGGCTCGACGTCGTGCGCCTCACGACGCCGGCCATGATCGACGGAGTTCCCTACCACTACAAGTACACGCTGACGAGCCTGCGCGACGGCTTCAAGTATTTCGCCGCGGTCACGGCGTACGACCTCGGCAACACCGAGATCGAGTCGCTCGAGAGCGGTCGCGGCCAGAACGAGGTCATGGTGGTACCCGCACCGCGCGTCGGCGAGCACGCGGGCGGCGTGGTCGTGTTCCCGAATCCCTACCGCGTGGAAGCGGCATGGGACGCGGGCAAGAACGTGCGCGAGCATTACCTGTGGTTCGCGAACCTGCCGGCGCGGTGCAACATCCGCGTCTACACGCTGGCCGGCGACCTCGTCTATGACCAGAGTTTCGATGGTGCGAGCTACAACGGCAGCAACGCGCGTGGCATCTACAATCCGGCGAGCGATCTGCCCGGCACGTTCTCGGGCGCGACGTTCGGCTGGGACCTCGTGACGCGTCGCGGCCAGGCAACCGCCACCGGGCTCTACCTGTGGTCCGTGGAGGACATCGGAACCGGCAAGACCCAGGTGGGGAAGGTGCTCATCGTGAAGTCCGACCGGGAGGGGCTCCAGTGAGAATCGCGCGCCTCCTGCCGCTCGCGGCCCTCGTCGCAGGCACGCTCATGGCCGCCGCCACAGGTTGCGGGAGTCTCACCGGCAAGCTCACCGGAGCCATGAAGGAGAACACGCCGCCCAACACGGTGCTGTTCGTGAATGGACCCGTGGACACGGTGAATCACGTCGTGCATCTCTACTGGTTCGGCACCGATCCGGACGGCAGCGTCGAAGGGTTCGAGTGGCAGTTGAAGAATCCGGTCGCCCCCGCCGACACGGCGTGGAACTTCACGACGCTGACCGACTCCATCTTCACCGTTCAGGCCCCGGCCGGGTACACCGATCCGGTGTTCTCGGTGCGCGCCGTGGACAACGTTGGCGCACGCGACCCGAGTCCGCCGCGGCAGACGTTCCAGTTCAGCAACCAGGCGCCCACCGTCCGGCTGACGGGGAAGCCGTTGCCCACGGACACGACGTTCGCTTCGGTGAGCGTGACGTGGACGGCGACCGACGTGGACGGCGACGCGTCCAAGCTCGTCTTCCTCGTCTGGCTGAATGGCAACGAGGCCTCACCGGAGATCACCACGGCGACGTCCCTCACGATGCCGAGCGACCGCTTCCTCGTGAACGGCGTGCTCACACCCGGGCCGCGGAAGCTCTACGTGCGCGCGATCGACGACGGCGGCCGCGCGGGTCCGGCCGACAGCGTCACCTGGAACGTCCGGCGCCCCGTCACCGGCCCGCGTGCGCGGCTGCTCATCTTGGACGACGTCCCGCGCATCAACGCCGCGAATCTGCGCTTCGACACGCTTTACTCGAACAGCGTCGCGCGCGTGGGACTCACCACGGACCAGTACACGATCGTCCGGCTCGAGACCTCGAATCCGTTCCGCACCGCCGAGGACTTCCTGCAGACGTTCAAGCTGTTCGAGACCGTGGTGTGGTACCGGGGCAACGAGATCACGTTCTCGACACTGTTGCGCACGGCGGAGCCCGGCATCGCCCAGTACCTGGACGCCGGCGGGCGGTTCTACCTGGATGGCCTCTACCTGTTCGGCGGCCTGAACG
>JAHFBW010000430.1 GCA_023249845.1 Candidatus Eiseniibacteriota bacterium | reverse complement strand
CAGCGGTCGATGCGGTCGAACACGCCGTCGTGGTCGAGATCCACGGCGGGCCAGCGAAAGCAAGGTGCCTTGGGATCAACCTTCTCCACCGTTGTCGGGACTTGAGCTAGTGCCGCCGACGCGGCCATGCAAGCGAACATGCAGACAAGCCCGAGCCGAGCGAGAAAACGAACAGTCAACGCACACCTCCGGAATGGGTCTGGGCGGGGATTGAGCAATCGGCGCCGCATAGACTAGCCTCGGGTCACATGACGCGCATCCCTGTTCTGGACGCTCACCCGCCCGTGAGGCTCCCGTACGCCCTGTTCGCGGCCGCGACCCTGTCGCTGCCGCTCGTATTCGCATGGCCTTGCGCGGCCCGCCCCGAGCCCGCGACGGCGACCACGACGGCCGACGTGGCCGCGACGGAGGCAGCGCCGGCGCCTGCCATGACCGCTCCCGACGACGCCGACTCGCCCGCCGAGCTGCTCGACAAGCCGGCGCGGGCGTGGAGTTTCGATCGCTGGATCGACAGTCCTCCTCTCACGCTCGAGTCGCTGCGCGGGAAGGTGGTGCTGGTGCGCTGGTTCAACACCAACTGCCGCTACTGCGGCAACACGCTGCCCGTGCTCGAGGCGCTGCGCACGCGCTACGCGGCGCAGGGGCTGATGGTCGTGGGCGTGTTCCATCCCAAACCCATCCACGCCGTGAGCGACGCGTTCGTCCGCCGCACCGCGCGCCAGCTCGGTTTCCACGGCCCGCTCGCGGTGGACGAGCGGTGGAGCACGCTCAATCGCTGGTGGCTCGCCGGCCATGCCGACCGCAACTGGACCAGCGTGTCGTTCCTGATCGATCGCGAGGGCCGGGTGCGCTGGGCACACGGCGGGGGCGAATACCACCCGTCGAAGGATCCGCGCCACGCGCGCTGCGACGCGAGCTACGCCGAACTCGAGCGCACGATCCGTAAGCTGCTCGGCGACCGCGCCGCGGCGCGTTGATTCTCGCCCGCACGACATGAGCCCTTCAGACGTCTTCTTGAAGGACGCGCTGGCCGAGTCGCTGGCCGAGCATGCCGGCAGGAGCCCCGTCGCGCGCGAGTTGCTGGCCATGCTGCGCGACGGCTGGGGTCGCGTAACCCCTGGCCGCGACGCGACCGGGGCCCCGGTCGGCAAACGCCCGCGCGCTGCGGTGCGCGGACTCACCGGTTCGGCGCGCGCGTTCCTGGTGTCGTGGCTACAGCGCGAACTCGGCAAGCCGCTCGTGTACGTGGTGCAGCACGGCGAACCGTGGGAAGCGGCGCGCGACGACGTGGAGTACTTCCGTGGCCGCGCCGCCACGTTCGCGTTTCCCGAGCCGGACGCGAGTCCGTATGACGCGTCGTCGCCGCACCCGTCGGTGACCGCCGAGCGGCTCGACACGCTGGCGCGGCTCGCCGCGCACGAGTCCGGGATCGTCGTGGCCACGGTGCGCGGCGTGCTGCAGAAGGTGCCGGGCCCGGAGAAGCTCGCGCGCGCGATCCTGTCGCTGCGCACGGGCGAGGAACTCGACCCGCAGAAGCTCGTCGAGCGCCTGGTGTTCCTGGGCTATGAGCGCTATCCAGAGGTGGAATCCGTGGGCCACTGCGCGCGGCGCGGCGGGATATTGGACCTGTGGCCCGTGGGCTGGAACGACCCGCTGCGCGTGGAGTTCGACGGCGACACCATCGCGTCGCTGCGGCGCTTCGACGCCGGCACGCAGCGCTCGCTCGAGAAGCTCCAGTCGGCGCGCGTGCTGCCGCGCTACGAGATCGTGGTCGAGACGGCCGACGCCGAGGCCATCGCGCAGCGGCTGCGCGACGCCGGCGACGAGGCGGCCAAGGGCGGAGCGGCGCTGTTCCATGAAGGGATGGAGCGCTTCGCCGGCTACTACGACGCCGGGCTCCGGGGCCTGCTCGACCACCTGCCGCCCGACACGATCGTGGTGCTCGACGACCCCGCGGCATTGGACGACCGTGCAGAAACCCTGTGGGACAGCATCCGGCGCGGCTTCGACGACGCGCGCGCGCACTATC
>JAHFBW010000169.1 GCA_023249845.1 Candidatus Eiseniibacteriota bacterium | reverse complement strand
CCAGGTGTTGCCACAGGTCGGGATCGTGGATGGCGTACGTGCACGCTGCCAGCACGCACAGCGCGGCCACCAAGAGTGTTGCCGCGCGCGCCTCGCGCGTCATCGCGGGCAGCGGCTCGGCTGCCGCCCCGCCGCGCTTCCTGCCGCGCTCCTCCCTGCTCGCCCGCCCCGCCCGCGTTCGCGGTGGGGTCAAGGAAGCACCTCAACATCGTATACGATGGTGCCCTGCGTCACGCGCTTCGCCACGTCGAGGCCGCGCGTCACGCGCGCGAAGATGGTGTAGCGGCCGTTCAGGTGCGGCTGCGGCGACAGCGTCACGAACCACTGGCTGCCGCCGGTGTCTTTGCCCGAGAGCGCCATCCCGACCATGCCCGTGTCGTAACGGAGCATGTTGTATTCGCAGCGGATGGTGTAACCCGGGCCGCCCGAGCCCGTACCGGACGGGTCCCCGTCCTGGATGACGAAGTCGGGGACCACTCGGTGCACGCGTGTACTGTCGAAGTAGTCCCGCTTCGCCAGCCGCACGAAGTTCTTCACCGTCTGCGACGCCTCCTGCGAGTAGAACGACCACTCCATGTCGCCCGCGGACGTGTGGATCACGGCCCGGCGGAACGCGGGTGGTGCGAAGAACGCGGAGTCGCGAGACTCGGGCGCGGCGGGTTCGGGATGCGCGTGCTCGAGGCTGTCGGCGAACGCCCGGCCCGCGAGCTGGCGCAATGCGTCGCGAATGGCAATCCGCGCGTCGGCATCGGCGTCGTGTCCGCGCGCTGCGTATGCCGCCGCCAGCCGCGGCACGCTCGCTGTGTCGCCTGCGTCGCCGAGCGCTCCTGCGCACGCGGCCGCGATCAGGATGTTCTTCGCGTTCACGCCGGAGCGCAGTGAATCGAGCAACGGCGCGAACGCCGCATGGTGCGTGCGGCCGATCAGCACGCCCGCCACTTCGGCGGCGGTCATGCGGACGAGCGGGTGGCCGTCGGTATGGAACGCTCCGGAGATCGCGTTCACGACTCGCGGCGGCGTGCCCTCCAGGTCGCGCGCGCGCATCGTGCGGAGCCCGTCCAGCACGGCGACGCGCGTGTAGGCGGCGGTGTCCCCGAACAGCGCCCGGGCCAGGGTGAGCCCGGAGAGCCCCTGGCGCACGATGAGCGCGCGGCCGCACGCACCGCGCGTGGCGAAATCCGAGTCCGTGATGCCGAGTTTCAGAGCCTCGCGAAGCGCATCGCCGTCTGCGTCGGCGGCGGCCCACACGAAGCTATCCCCAAGTGCGGTGGCTGCGGTGACACGCACGTACGGGTCGCGATGCGAGAGCAACCTCATGAGCGCGGCACCGGTCCCGGGCGATGTGCCATCCGCGACCTGCTGGATCGCTCGCACGGCGTTCACCACCACGGCGGGGTCGCCATCCTCGAGCGCGGGGAGTAATGCGGGCGAGGCCAGTGCGCTCTTCTCGCGACCGAGGGTGCGCGCCGCGTGCGCGCGCACGAGCGGATCGGGGTCTCGGAGCAGCGGCGCCACCGCGGGCACGACGCGCGCCGGCAACGGGAGCTTCTCGAGCGCGTACGCCACGCGCCAGCGAACTTGCGGATCGCGATCGCCCAGTGCCGCGACCAGCGCGTCGGCGGCCGTGGTGTCGGCCAGGCGCCACAGTGCCTCGCACGCGCGCATGCGCTGCGCCGGTGTGCCGCGGCGGAGGAATGGCACGAGCTTCGCTGTCGCCGCGGGGTCGCCGAGCTTTCCGAGCGCTTCGACCGCGAGCGCAACGAGCTCCGGGTCGCGGTCGGCGAGCAGGCCCTCGAGCGCGACGCGCGCGGAGCGGTTCCCGATCTGGCCCAGCGCGAACGCGGCCTCGCGGCGCACGGCGAGTGCGCGGTCCGCGAGCAGCGGCGCAAGTGCTGCGAGGCTCGCGGAATCTTGAAGTCGGCCGGTCGCGAGCGCGGCGCGCGCGCGCACGACCGGGTCCGCGTGCCGGAGTGCGGACGCCAGCTGACCGCCGGTCCAGTCGCGGCGGTCCTCGGCGATCGCGATCTCGCGCAGGACGCCCGCATTCGGCGTGACGGCGGTGGCCGCGTGTCTGGGACCCGATTGCAGCGATCCGAACAGGAACAGCGCCGGCAGCCACCCGCGTCCACGCATCATGATGGATCCCCTTCGCGAACTATCCCGCGGCGGCCGCGGGGTTTTTCACCGAGCCCGGGCGGTGGCTGTGCACGGCCGACGGCAAGGCGTCGTGGTCGAATGACGAGCGGAATCGTGGCCTTCAGGCCACATTGGAGCGAGGAGCCGACCACGCAACGCTGCCATTTGGCCGTACAAGGCCGCCACCTACGGTACCGTGGGTTCGTCCGTGCGCTTCGGCTTCCGTAGCTTGACCAGCCGGCCCAGGTGCTCCGTCGTGGCCCCGCTCGCCGTGGTCGCGCTCAGCCGGAAGAAGTAGATGCCGTTCGCGAGCGGGTCGCCCTCGGCATCGTTCCCGTTCCAGGCAAGCTGATGATAGCCGGGATTGAGACCGCGGAACGCCTCGGTGTAGATCGAACGGCCGCTCTGTGAGAACACGCGCAGCTTCACGTCCGCGACCTCGCTGCCGAGGAGCAGGAACGAGAACCGTGTACCGCTGTTGTCGAACGGGTTCGGGAACGGGAACAAGTCGCGCAGTGCCAGCCGGCTCGCCGAAGCGGTGACGCGGAAACGCAACGTCAGTGTGCCGCCGCCCTGGACCGCGAGCTGCACGGGGTAGTCGTCGATCGGGTAGTCCGAATGCGTCCAGTTCAGGATCCACTCGCGCCCGGAGGCGTCGCCCGGCGCCTGCACCGCGGCGAACGGCTGCACGCTCCCACCGATCGTGAGCGTCAGGTCGGTGAGCGGGTTCGCGATCGGCGCGGGCGAGAGCAGCAGTAGCGACAGGACGGCGTTCGGCGCCACCTCGTCGTTATCGGCGATGGGCGTGCCGTTCACGCGCAGCACCCCTTCCAGGCGGAGCGCGATGTTCGTGCGCCGAGCCAACCCGTAGCGGTCCTTCGTGACGACGGCATAGTCGATGGAGCGCGCCGCCGGTTGCGTGTGGTACTCCAAGTGATAGCGTCGGCCGGCGCCGTAGAGCGTGCCGCCCTGCACCGTGTCCGGGAATGCGGGCGTGATCGTGTAGTCCACGCTCGGCACCGGAACGTCGCCACCGCCCGAGCCATCGTTCACGAACAGCGCCAGGCTGTCGACGCGCGAGTTGCTCACCACGTTCGCGTCGATGCGCAGCGTGTCGCCGAGGGTGTGGAGCCGCACCGGCGTGCCACTTGTCACCGGCGTGCCGTTCGCGAGCACTTCGGAGAGCGGCCGGCCGATCGGGAGCCGCGTCGCCGGGTCGCCGAGCAGCGTGTAGGTGATACTCAGGCCGCGCTCGGCCGCGAAACTCTGCGTCGTGCCGATGTAGCGAAACAGCGTTGACAGGATGGCCTCGCCGAGCACGACGCGCGCGCCGCGGTCGTCGGTGCCGAGGAATTCGTCGTGCGGCGGATTCACGAACAGGCTGCGGATCAGCTCCACGTTCACGTGCGTGTCCGCAGCTCGCGGCACCACCTCGAAGCACACCGACGCCCAGCTCGCCACGGCGCCGCGGCGGTTCGGGAGCGCCATCAGGTCCTCGCCGAGCGCGGGCCCGATGGCGGCGTCGAGCTGGTGCTCTGGCCGCGCGAACATGTTCGCGTGACACGAGAACGCCGTGAACACGAACGGCTTGTTGTCGTTCGCGAGGCGATACGAATCGTCGCCGAGGCCGGTGCCCGAGTTCACATAGAGGTCTTCGTGCGTGAGCACGAATTCGTTCGCGTGCCCCTGGTAGTTCCACAGCAGCTGCCCGGCGTTCAGCTTGCCCAGGAGGAGTGGCGTCGCATAGCTATGGCAGTTCTGTCGCGTCTCGTTGCGATCCACGCGGCAAGTGTCGCCGAACGGTCCGGGGACCGTGTTCTCCTTCGTGAGATAGTAGCGGAGGTTGAACTCCTCGACGTTCATCCCCGCCACGCCGGAGTCGCTCGCGATGAACCCGTGCATGGTCTGGTTCAATCCCACGAAAAGCTCCTCGTAGGAGCGGTGACAGTAACCGGTCGTACTGCCGCCGCCCCCGAACGTGGTCTCGCCCGAGAACGCGTCGTCGGCGTTCAAGAGCACGTTTCGCCGCCAGTCGTCGGGCTGTTGCACGTTCTCGTACGCCACGATCTTGTCGATCTGGTTCGTGGCGTCGGCGAGTGAGTTCACGGTGAGGCGCCCCACCATGAGTTCGGGGACGACGCGGTTGCTGTCCGGGCTCGAGATGGGATCTTCGTTGCCGGTGAGGAATCCGTAGCGATTGTCGCTCGGGATGATCTCCAGACCCTCGCCAGTGCCGACGGGTCCGGGCGTGGGCAGCACCGGGATCCAGTCCACGCCGGACTTGGCGCGATTGCCCATCGGGTCCAGCGTGCCGTCGCCCACGAGCATGAGGAAGCGCGAGTCCCAGTGCTCGTAGGCGTACCGCGCGAAGCGCTGGATCGCCGCGGCCGAATGCCGGCCGCCGTCGAACTCGTCGTAGATGCTCTCCACCGGCGCCTGGAGCACGCTTAAGCCCTGGCTCGTACGCAGCGCGACGAGCGGCGGCGTCGCGGGCGCGAACGCTTCGGGCACCACCAGGAGGTAATCGCCCGCGGACTGCGCCCAGAGCTGCCGGCGCGTCACGGCGCTGTAGGCGCTCGCCGGCGGCACGCGCGGGCCCTGGCCGGCCGCGGGCGGATCCTGCACCGCCGCGGCGACGTACTCTCGACGCGCGCTGCCCGCCACCACGTCCTGGATCTCGAACGTCACGTCGGTGCCCACGGCGACGTGCGCGGGATCCATCGTCAGGCGCACGGGCTGATCCGGATCCGTGACGTCGTAGACACGCAGCGAGTCTCGGGTGAATCCGCCGACGCTCATCTGCACGTCGCCGGTGCCGTCGCTGGAGTTGAACCGCACCAGGTCGGAGACCGCGCGATAGCGGCGCCAGTACGTGAGGTCGAACCAGTCGAGCCCGGCGAAGCTGATGGCATTGTTGCTCGGGGAAGGTGGCGCGAACTGGTTCTTGCCCCACTGCCGGAAGAAGTTCGTGTTGCCTTCGGTGAGCGTGGTTCCCGGGAGCGTGGCGGAACGAATGAACGGCGCCTTGCCGAACCACGAGGAGGTTGAGTCCTCGAACGTCGTGACCTGGTTCAAGCCGTTTCGGAACGCCGCCCACATGACGTGGAAGTCGTAGGCGCGCCCCACCCAGCGCACGGTGACGTCCACGTCGCGTGTGTTGTCCAGGTCGTTCGTCTCGACACGGATGGTGTCGGGCCGGCTGTAGTAGAGCGCGAACTGCGTCCAATGCCACACGCCGATGTTCGTGTCGGCCGTCGAGGTCACGAACGGCATGATGGACGCAAAGTCCTTCTCGAAGTGCTTCTTGAACGGGTAGCTCGCGGGCGGCGTCAGGCCTGGGACGCCGTTCCAGCCCGGCCTCTGCGCCACGCGGAGGCCGCCGCCCGGCTTGCGCGTCACGAACACCACCTCCGCGTCGCCCCAGAAGCGGCGGATGTTCGTGGCGTTCGAGCGCTCAGCCCAGTTCCTTACCCACAGCCAGATCGCGTCGCCACTGTCGAACAGGTTGTTCTGATTGGCGTCCTGAATCTCGCACGGCAGCTCCACCGTGCCGTATGGAGGCTGGGCGCCCTCGAGGAACTCGTGACGATGCACGCTCACGTCCGCGACCGGGACTCCGATCGGATAGCCCTTGGCCACGAGGTCGTCGAACGGCAGGCGGTAGAGCGCGGTCTCGTCGAGCTTCACGCGAACTTCTGGCTGGTCGTCCTCGAACGCCAGCGCGCGCGCCCCGCCGGCCGGCCGGCGCGAGAACAGCGAGCTCGATGCGGACGTGCGGGAGGGCGGCAGTCGCCAGGCACTGCCCTGCTCCCAGTTCACGACGCTCGATGCAAGCGCGGCGTCCACGTGGCGGTCCGGCGCGCCGAGCCCCGCTGGCATCGCGGCCGCGGCGGCCGGACGATCGAAGTCCACGCGCACGGTGAGTTCGAGCGGCGACGACACGCGCGCCGACGTCTCGTCGTAGCGGAAGGGACGCAGCTCCAGCGCCACGAGTCGCCGGCCGCGAAACCCGAACGGAACTGCGAGCTCCACTGACGAGGGCGGCCACACGCCGTCCACGATCGGCTCCACGGGCTCCACGAGGGGCTGGGGGCCGAGCTTCGAGTCAGGCTCGGTGCCGAACGCCGGCCGCCCCGCGATCACGATGCGCGTCCCCGAGCGCGCCTGCTCGCCCGTGGACGTGAGCACGCGCGCCGAGGGCCGCGCGCCCGGCGGCAGCGCCAGCGTGGCGCTCCACGCCGGCAGCATCGGCCGGCCGGGGATGGCCATCGTGTGCGCGTCGCCAAGCCCCTGGACGCGCACGCGCCCCTGCTCGTCGGGCGCGGACAGCGTCCACGCTCCCACCGTGAGCTGGAGTGTCACACCGCGCGAATCGCTGGCCACCACGCGAACGCCCGCGGCGGCGGGGCGTGCGACGCCCAGCGCGAGGAGCGCCGCAAGCGGCAGCAGACGTGTGAACGAGGACCGGGGTGCCGTGCTCGAGCGGGCGGGAGCGGAGTGCTGGGGCGCGCTGCAGCCGGGGAGAGCGGGCATGAGACGAATGAGTCTAGGGAGCGCTCGAGGGGAGGGCAAGGTCGCCCTAGCGAGGCTGCGCCCGCCCGTGGGACGCGCTAGACTTACACGTTCCCTGACCCCATTCCCCCTCCCGGATGGCCCCCGACCCATGCGTTCTCACCTCGTTGGAAGTGGTCATACCCCGCGGCGAACGGTGCGCCTCACCCTGTCCCACGCCCTGCTGGCCCTGCCGCTCGCGCTGCCCCTGGTGAATCCTGGCGCGAGCGCCGCCCCGAGCCCCGTCTCGGGCGCGCGACGCACCGCGGCGACCCCCGTGAAGCATGCGCTCCCGGACTCGGTGCTGCTGCGCATCGACGGCCGCGAGGACGTCACGCTCCGGCGCTTCAAACGGGCGGTGAGCCTCCTCGGAGGGCGGCCAGACTCTCTTACCCCGGCGGACCGCGATCGGTTTCTGGACCTGGTGGTGGAACAGCGGCTGCTGGCCGCCAGGGCGCTTCGCGACCCGCGGCCCTGGGGGGCGTCGGACTCGGCGCAGTACCGGGGTGAGCGCGACAACATCCTGCTCCGCGCCGCACTCTCCGACCGGTTCAGCGAGGTGGAGCGGCGCCGGCGCGCCATGGGCCAGCCCGACCTGGACGAGAACAGCATGGGTGTCGCGGCTCGCGAGAGCCTCATGCTCGAGCTG
>JAHFBW010000168.1 GCA_023249845.1 Candidatus Eiseniibacteriota bacterium | reverse complement strand
TCGCGCCGACCTTGAGCCGCCCCTTCGATCAGCAGAACTTCCGGTTCTACGGCACCGTGCTCTCCGGCGCGAAGGCGCAGCGCCCGCGCTGGAAGCGCTCGCTCGACGCGACGGAGGGCGCGATCGGCGAGCTCGTGGGGCAGGAGTGGGTGAAACGCTATTGCTCGCCCGCCACGAAGGCGCGCTACGAGCGGCTCACCGAGGACATCCTCGCGGCCTACCGCTCTCGGCTCCAGACCTTGCCATGGATGAGTGAGGAGACGAAGGCGAGGGCGCTCGACAAGCTCGCGCGTGTCGGCCGCAAGGTCGCCTACCCCGACCACTGGCGCGACTACTCCGCGCTCCAGCTCGGCCGCGTCTCCTACGCCGCGAACCGCGTGGCGGTGAACGAGTGGTGGTTCCGGCACGAGGCGAGCAAGCTCGGCAAGCCCGTGGACCGGACGCTCTGGGATATGACGCCGCAAACCTACAATGCCTACTACGACGGCTCGAAGGTGGAGATGGTGTTGCCCGCCGCGGCGTTCATGCTGCCGGGCATCCCCGATTCGCTCGTGGACGACGCGGTCCTCTATTCGTACGCTGGCGGCTCCACGATCGGCCACGAGATCACGCACGGCTTCGACGACGAGGGCCGGCAGTTCGACGCGAACGGCAACTTGAACCCGTGGTGGAACCCCGAGGACTCGGTGCGTTTCACGCAGCGTGCGCAGAAGCTCGTGGACCAGTTCAATGCCTACGTCATCGGCGGCAAGCACGTGCGCGGGCAGGCGACCCTCGGCGAGAACATCGCCGACCTGGGCGGCGTCGTGCTCGGGTTCGAGGCGTTCAAGCGCACCGAGCAGTACAAGAAGGGCGAGAAGATCAACGGACTGACGCCGGAACAGCGCTACTTCCTCGGCTACGCCCTGTCGTGGCTGGGCCAGCGGCGTCCGGAATCGCTGCAAAACCAGATCATGACCGACGTGCACGCGCCGCAGTTCCTGCGTGTGAACGGGCCGCTCGCGAACATCCCCGAGTTCTACCAGGCGTTCGGCATCCAACCGGGCGAGGCGATGTACCGACCGGACGACGTGCGCGTCACGATCTGGTAGCGGCCCGCGCGCGCGTCACGGTCACGCGCGGACGGGCGAGACGTAGGGAGGGAACGAAACTCCCGTGTCCCGCCCGTTCGGCTTCGGAGGACTGTCATGCCCGCGCTGCTTCCGCTCCTCACGCTCCTTCTCGCCACATCGCTCGTTCCCGCGCGCCGGTCCGGCGCGGAGCCCGAGTTGGGGCTCGTCCGCTGGGGCCGTGACCTCGACCAGGCGCTCGCGACCTCGCGCGCGAGCGGGCGGCCAGCGCTCGTGCTGTTCGACGAGGTGCCCGGGTGCGCGACGTGCGTGGGATTCGGTCACGAGGTGCTGTCGCATCCGCTGCTCGTCGAGGCGATCGAACACGAGTTCGTGCCGGTGTTCGTCGCGAACAATCGCGGCGGCCGCGACGCCGAGCAGCTCACGCGCTTCGGCGAGCCCGCGTGGAACAATCCCGTCGTGCGCTTCCTCGACGGCCGCGGCGCCGACGTGCTCGCGCGTCGCGACGGCCTCTACTCCGCGCACGAGATCGCGGGACGGCTCATCTCCGCGCTGCGCGCCGCCGATCGACCGGTGCCCGGCTACCTCGCGATCGCCGAGGAGGAGAGCCAGCGAGCGCACCGGCGCGAGACCACATTCGTGATGGGCTGCTTCTGGGAGGGCGAAGCGCGGCTCGGAGCACTCGCTGGAGTGCTCGACGTACGCGCCGTACACACCGCGCGCGGCGAGGGCGTGCGCGTGACGTACGACGAGTCCAGACTCTCACGCGAGACGCTCGCCCGAATGGCCGCCGAACAGCGCTGCGCGCTCGATCGTGGCGACGCGGGCGGCACGAGAGTGGCCGGGGGCAGCGACCACCTGCACGCGCTCGCGCTTTCGCCGCTCCGCGCGATCGAGCTCACGCCGATGCAGGCGATGCGCGTGAACTCGGCACTCGCGGCTGGCGGCGACGGACTCGAGTGGCTGACGCCGAGCCAGCGCGAGCAGGCACGCAGTCTGACGCCCACCGGGACTCAGCGCAGCGCGCAGATCCAGTAGCGGGGTCGCCTTAGACGGCGCACGTCCGTGGGATTCAGGATCCTGACCGCACTCGCGGACCAGCGACTCCGGTGCCCGACGAAGGTCTCGTCCTCGATGTGCGAGATCCACCACTTGTTTGGCGGGAACCCTCGCGCCCTGAGTTCGTGCGGGATCGCGGCCGTATCGCCGCGAGTGGTGTAGAACACAGCGGAGCCGGTCGTCTCGAGGACGCTATCCGGACCGACAACGATGCGCACATCCACCGATGTGCGGATCGACTTGAACAGGCTGTCCACGTATCCCATCCGGGGATCCGGGAAGGGGACGAGGTTGCGGTCGAATTGGACCGTCACGCTTGTCGCCGGGGGTTGGCCTGGCGCCCCGAAGAACAGCCTCCGCAGCGCGGCCAGGACCTCGCCGCGGTTTCGCACCGCGCGGTAGACGTTGCCGGCGGAATCCACCGCAACGCACCGGTACTCGAAATCCTCCGTGAGCAGGCCCGCTATGGCCTCCAGGTCGCGTTGTCCGATTGCCCATTCGAGTAGCCTGACGGCACCCTGCGGGCTTCTCGCTGTGGGACCTGGATCTGCCACCATGGGCGCGACGGTGGTCCTGGAACAGCCCGCCACAAGGGACCACCCTGCGAACGTGGCGCAAAGGAAGGCGAACGGAACGAGGCGGAGTTTCACAGAGAGTCTCCCAGTCGAGCGTGGCGCACGGCCCTCGGATCGTGGACCCGGGCGCTCCTTGCGCCAAGGGCGATCCCGTGCCGGCCGCAGGGTTGGTATACCTCTGCATGGCGAATGTGGTTCCCGGAACGACCCGGGCGAACGGTCCCACACTTCCGCGTCCACCCCCTCCCCTCCCGCTCCGGTCGCCGGTCGGGCGACAGCTCGCAACCTTACGGGCGGGCGGTGCGTCCGACCGACGAACGCGGCGCCGTCACGTACCGACCGTGGCATCGGATGCTCGCACGGGCGGGAACCCGCGGGTACATTCGTTCGTCCCTCGATCACAACCGACCACCCTAGAGGACGTCCCTCATGCGTCTGGGTACCGCGCTGTTCGCCGCCCTCCTGCTCCCCGCCCTCGCTCAAGCCCAGGCCCCGCCCGTCGTCACGAGCCTCAAGGGTCGCTTCGTGGATCCCACCACCAACGCGGCGGTCACGGCCGTCCAGGTGAAGCTCACCAACTTCGCGGACACCTCTGACGTGCGGAGACAGTCGGCCAAGGACGACGGCACGTTCGAGTTTACCGGGCTCTCGGCCCACAGTTACCGGCTCGAGGCTTCACGCATCGGCTACGCCACGCTGCGCCAGGTCATCCGTGTCTCGCGCGCGGGCCAGGATGCGGGAGTGCTGCGGCTCACGCCCGAGGCGGTGAACATCGCGGGCGTGAGCGTGACCGAGTCGCCCGCACCTGCCGCGCAGAAGGCCGACACCACCGAGTTCCGCGCGAGCGCCGTCAAGACCAGCAAGGACGCGACCGCCGAGGACCTCGTGCAGAAGCTGCCCGGGGTCACGGTCGAGAACGGGCAGGTGAAGGCGCAGGGCGAGAACGTGCAACAGGTGCTCGTGAACGGCCGGCCATTCTTCGGCAGCGACCCCGCGGCCGCGATGCGCAACCTGCCCGCCGAGGTCGTGGACCGCATCCAGGTGTACGACCGCTCGAGCGATCAGGCCGAGTTCAGCGGCTTCGAAGACGGCACGCAGCAGCGCACCATGAACTTCATCCTGCGCGACCAGAAGGCGCAGTTCGGCAAGGGCTACGCGGGCTACGGCGACCGCGACCGATACCAGGCCGGCGGCAACGCCACGATCCTGCGCGGCAGCACGCGGCTCACCGCGATCGGCCTGTCGAACAACATCAACCAGCGGAACTTCTCGCCCATGGACCTGTTCGGAGCGCTTTCCGGCAACCAGGGCGGCGGCGGGCAGCCGCGAATCATGATGCTGGGCGGCCCCGGCATGCGGCACGGCGCCGGTGGTGGCGGCGGGCAGATCATGCGGTTCGGCGGCGGCGCGGGCGGGTTCGACCCCAGCAGCTTCTTCGTGAACCAGCAGGGCGGCATCAGCACGACGCACTCGGGCGGGCTCAACTACACCAGCCAGTGGGGCCCCAAGCTGGCGGTGACGTCGAGCGTGTTCCTGAATCAGACCGACAACGAAAACCTGCAATCCTTGACGCGCGAATACCTGCCACCCCAGGACTCGCTGGCGTTCTACGGCCAGAACCTGACGAGCGACAACCGCAACGGCAATCAGCGCTTCGACGCAAGGTTCGAGTGGACGCTGGATTCGCTGAACTCGGTGATCATGCAGCCGCGGCTCTACTTTCAGAACACTCGCGCACGCACGCTTGGGTTCGCCAGCAACACCACGCTCATGGGTTCGGAGCTGTCCTCGAGCAACAGCGATACGCACAACGAGACCAAGGGCAACAACCTCTCCAACCGCCTCACGCTACGCCATCGCTTTGCGAAGCGCGGCCGCAACGTCTCGGCGGACGTCCAGATGGGCTACAACCTCCGGGACGGCGACCGCCAGCAGGCCTCGCTCAACACATTCACGATGCCGGACAGCGTGGCGTACTCGGACCAGACCACGGAGTCGCGCAGCACAACTCGCTCGCTCAGCGCGCGCATCGCCTACACCGAGCCGCTCACGAAGCGATGGCAGATG
Organism: Candidatus Eiseniibacteriota bacterium; assembly: GCA_023249845.1. Lineage (GTDB taxonomy): Bacteria > Eisenbacteria > RBG-16-71-46 > RBG-16-71-46 > RBG-16-71-46 > JAIOPA01. The sequence goes on along the minus strand of JAHFBW010000168.1, from coordinate 2,570 downwards.
CAGGCCACGTACAACCCGTCGGTCACACGCAGCCTCTCCGACGCGCTCACACTGGGGCTCGACACGCTCACCGGCGACTACTCCGTTCTGGACGCGGTGCAGTCCAATTCGTTCGAGAATCGCAACACGTCCCACAGCGCCGGGCTCGCGGTGCTGCGCACGTCGGGGCCATGGCGCTGGCTCACCCAGACGTCGTGGCAGCAGGCGCGGCTCGAGAGTGAGCAGACGTTCCCTGACACGCGCACCGTGGACCAGACGTTTCGAGACGTGCTCCCCTCCATGACGCTTTCAGGGAATCTCTCGAACCGCCGGAACGTGCGCCTGGCGTGGAGCACCTCGACCCAGGCCCCGAACGTCAACCAGCTCCAGAACGTGGTGGACAACTCCAATCCGCTGGCGCTCACCTCGGGCAACCCGAGCCTTCGCCAAACCTACAACCACAACTTCTCCATCCGGCTCTCCGAGGCCGATCCCATGCGGTCGAAGAGTCGGTTCCTGTTCGCGAACCTGATCCGGGTGTCGCGGCCCATCTCGAACGCCACGGTCACGGCGCTCACGGACACCGTGCTGGACGGCATCGCGCTCGCGCGCGGCACGCAGCTCACCCGACCGGTGAACCTCGACGTGTCGTGGATCGCGAACGCTTTCGCGGCCTACAGCCGCCCGCTCCCGTTCCTGAAGAGCATCGTCAGCGTGAACGGAGGCGGCTCGTTCAACCAGACGCCGACGCTCGTGAACGCCGGCAAGAACATCAGCCGCACCTGGACGCTGCGCTATGGCTCCGTGCTCTCCAGCAACATCAGCCCGAACCTCGATTTCACTCTGAGCTACCAGGGCAACTACAACATCTCGCGCAACACGCTCAGCTCCACGTCGCGTGGCGACTACTACGCGCACACGCTCGGCGTGCGGTTCAACGCCGTGGCGAAGCACGGCATCGTCGTGCGCCAGGAGCTGAACCACAACCTGCAGGGCGGGGCCTCCGACGCCTATGGTCAGAACGTCGTGCTGTGGAACACGACGCTGGGCAAGAAGCTGCTGAAGGGCGACAAGGGCGAGTTCCGGGTGACCGCCACCGACGTGCTCCAGCAGGACAGAAGCGTCGGCCGCAGTTTCACTGAGACTTACGTCCAGGACTCGCGCGACCGCACGCTGGGCCGGTTCGTGCAGGCGGTGTTCACGTACACGTTCCGGTAGACGCGGTGCCTTGCCGGTACCGCCCGGCGGCCGCCGGAAGGGTCCACTCGGGGCGCCAGCACGACATCGCCGAGGCGTCGGCGACGCCTGATAGGCGATTCTTGTTGAGCGGCGCCCGGCGTCCCCGGTAAAGTCCAGAAGTGCGCCCGCTGCCTCGGGCGGACGGCTCGTGTTCCACGGGCCCGGTCGTCGGCGTCCCCCCGCGCGGCGAACCAGAACAAGCGTTGTCCGTGCTCGCCGCCCACCCGGGCGCGCCTTCTCGACTTCGAGTGGAGCGTCCGTCGTCGGGATCACCCACGGTTCGGGACCGCCTCGCCAAAGGAGTACCTCATGCAACTTCGTGACCTCGCTTCGCCTGTTCGCGTACTCCGCGGTGTGCTCGCCTCGCTGTTGGTGGCGGTCGCGGTGGCTCCCGCCTTCGCACAAGCGCTCGACACGCCGACGCTCGCACAGACGGGCGGCGGCTTCTTCCGCATCGACCTCGACGTCCAGGCCGGCACCTCCGGCGCCCCGAACGGCTTCGCGGTCCAGTGGATGTTGAAGTCCGACTACGAGGACTACGGCTGGCCTGGGTCGAACTACGACCCGCTCGCCGCGTATTGTGAGTTCACCGGCGATCCCACGCTAAACACCGACGTCCGCAGCGGCTCGTTCCTGCTTGGTTCGGACGGCATCATCCGCGTCGAGATGGGCGACCTATTCGACGAGACGGGCGTCTCCGGCAGCTACCTGGACGGCGTGAAGCCCGGCGATTACGCGTTCCGCGTGTGGGCCATGGGCGACGGCGTCAATGCGGGCACCGGCAGCGTGCCGTCCGAGACGATGTTCGCCAGCACGGTCGGCAATCCCGAGTGCACGCAGGGCTTCTGGAAGACGCACCCCGGGGCGTGGCCCGCGGGCTGCACGCCGATGCTGCTCGGCACGGTGGTGTACACCGCGGCGCAGTTGCTCGCCATCTACAACACGCCCGCCATGGGCAACGGCCTCATCTCGATGGCTCACCAGCTCATCACGGTCAAGTTGAACGCCTGTAACGGCTCGAACACCGTGCCCATCGCGGCCACGATCGCCGCGGCGGACGCGTTGATCGGCGGCCTCGTCATCCCGCCGATCGGCGGCGGCTTCCTGGCCCCGGGCACGACGAGCGGGCTCACCACCACGATGGACGACTACAACAACGGCCTCATCCCCGGCGTCGTGGCGTGCGCGACCCACTCGCGCAAGTCCTCGTGGGGAGACCTGAAGGCGATCTACCGCTGATATGGAGTGACCGGCTGTCAAGGTCGATACGTTTCTCCTGGTGGCCATTCTCGCAAGAGGGTGGCCGCCTTGGTTTGTGGGCACGAAGGGTGACGGACGGGATCTCCTGACCG
>JAHFBW010000429.1 GCA_023249845.1 Candidatus Eiseniibacteriota bacterium | reverse complement strand
AATCGCGCGAGCTGGCGGCCACGCTGGCGCTCGAGGCGCCGGCGGGCCTGCGCGCCGTGCGCATCGACGGCGAGGTGTGGGAGCGCGGCCGCGTGCGCGCGGGCGCGACCCGCAACACCGGCGGGCTGCTGCATCGCGAGTCCGAGATCCGCGAGCTGTCGGGGCGGCTGGCCGAGCTGGGCCTGACGGTGGAGGGCATGCAGAACAGCCGCGATGCCGAGGACGAGGCGCGCGCCCGGGCCATCGAGCAGCGTGACCACGCGCGCTGGCTGATGGACGAGACCCGCACCGCGCTCGAGACGCAGGTGCGCGAGCTGGCTGGCCTAGAGCGTGAGCGCACGTTCGCCGCGAACGAGGCCGCCGAGCGCGTGCGCGAGCGGGACGGCATCGCGCTCGAGAGCGAGACAGTCGGTCGAACGCTCGCAGAGGCCGAAGCCGAGCTGGCGCAGTTCCAGGGCGAACTCGATGTGGTCCGCGCCCAGTTGACCGAGACCGATGGGGCGGTGCACACGCTGGAGACGCGTCGTGACGCGGCGTCGCAGCGCGCGCAGGCGGCGCGCGAGGCGCTGCTGCAGTTGTCGCGCTCGGCGGGCGAGCTCGAGGCCACGTGGGCGCGGCTCGAGCAGACGCTCAAGGAGCTGGCCACGGGCATCGCCTCGCGCGAGGCCGAGGCGGCGCAGCACGGTGGCAGCATCGCCGGCATCGAGGCCGAGGTCGCGGGGCTGTCGGCGGGACTCACGGGGCTCCTCCAGTCGGAGGGCACGCAGCGCGAGCGCGTGCTCGAGCTGCAGAAGGGATTCCTCGCGCTCAAGGAAGAGGTGCAAGCGCTCGACGACCACGCCCGCGACACCCGCTTCCAGCACACCGAGCTCGGGGAAAGATTGCACCAGCTCGAGCTGGATCGCGTGCAGGCGCGCGCCGAACTCGACCGCACGTTCGAGCGCCTGAAGAGCGAGTACGAGATCGAGCCGGAACGCTTCGAGATCCGCCCACTTCCCGCGGGCATCACGCCCGAGGCCGCGCCGGCGCTGCTCGAGGAGGCGCGCACCAAGTTGCGTGCGCTCGGGCCCGTGAACCTGCTGGCACTCGACGAGTACGGCCGCAAGAAGGAGCGCTTCACGTTCCTCACGCAGCAGCGCGGCGACATCCTGCAGGCCAAGGCACAGCTGCTCGAGGCCATCGACAAGATCAACGTCACGGCGTCGGAGCTGTTCACCGAGACCTTCCACAAGGTGCACGCGAACTTCAAGGACATCTTCCAGACGCTGTTCGAGGGCGGGGACTGCGAGCTGCGGCTGCTCGGCGAGGATCCGATGGAGGCCGAGATCGAGATCGTCGCCAAGCCGCGCGGGAAGTACCTCCAGAGCATCACGCTCATGTCGAGCGGCGAGCGCGCGCTCACCGCCATCGCGCTGTTGTTCTCGATCTACCTGGTCAAGCCGTCGCCGTTCTGCCTGCTGGACGAGGTGGACGCGCCGCTCGACGATGCCAACGTGGACCGCTTCCTCAACATGCTGCGGCGCTTCGGCGACGCGACGCAGTTCGTGGTCATCACGCACAACAAGAAGACCATGGAGTCCGCGGGCTGCATCTACGGCGTCACCATGCAGGAACTGGGCGTTTCGAAGCTCGTGTCCGTGGATCTCGACGGCGTGGACGTGAGCCACTCGTCGCGCCGCGAGCCCGCGGAAGTGACCGCGGGCTAGCGCCGGGGACGGCCCTCCCGCGCGCGGGGCACGCCTGCGAACGCGGGGTCGTGGCCTCACGGGCAATGTCGGCCGGGCGCACGCAATGACCATGACGAGCCACCTGTGGGAGCGCTTCCGACGCGGCCTCGGACGCACGCGCGAGGCGCTGGTGGGTGCGGTGGGCGCGGCGCTGGGACGGCGCACGGTGGACGCCGCCACGCTCGAGACGCTGGAACTCGCGCTGCTCGCAGCCGACGTGGGCCCCGCCACCACCGACCAGCTGATCGCCGAGGCGAAGCGGCTGCTGCAGCGGGACGAGACGCTCGACCTGCGCGGCGCCCTCGAGCTGG
>JAHFBW010000167.1 GCA_023249845.1 Candidatus Eiseniibacteriota bacterium | reverse complement strand
GCCAGGTCGCCATCGGCCTGGAGGGCTGCGCGGACTACGTGGCGAACTGCACGCTCTGCGACCACGACATCAAGTGGCTCTACATCCTGCACGTCGGGCTGACCAACGGGCGCACGGTGACGTTCTCGCCCGTCGGGTCGTCCTGCATCGGCACGTGGGCGGAGTCGCTGCCCATCTCCGAGGCGCAGGCGGCGATCGTCGCCGCGCTGAAGGTCGCCGAGGACGAGGCCGAGGGCATCAAGGCCCGCATCCGGGCGTTCAACGCGCAGGCGGAGGACGGCTACATCACGACGATCGAGCGCGACGCGCTCATCGCCTTCGTGTCGGCGCCGAAGCGCATCCGCGACGTCGAGTTCCTCTCGGACGTGGCGGCCAAGGTCGAGCGGTTCCGGGGGTGGGCCTCGGACCGGCAGCGGGACGCCTGGCTCGCGGCGCTCGACCGCGAGTTCCGCAAGATCGGGCGCACCGGCGTCGTGCCGGTGACCGCGCGCTTCTCGCCCGAGGACGCGGCGCTCATCGAGCGCGCCACGAAGGTGCTCGCCGACCAGCCCGCCCTCGCGCGGCTGACCCCCGACGACCGCGCGGCGCTCCAGGACATCCACGCGAAGGTGAACCAGTACGGTTCCTTCCGGTCGCCCGCGCAGCGGGGCTTCTACGCCTCGATCGTCAAGCGGGCGGAGGGCTCGGGCCGGGCCCCCGCGGTGAAGGCGGCGCCGGCCCCCCCGGCGGCGACCCCCGCCCCCGTGCGCACGGCGCCGGTCGCCGACTACGACGGGGAACTCCCCTTCTGACCTGACCAGGTACCTGCGCGCGCCGGGTGTGGAGACCTGGCGCGCGCTTCAACCGCGAGAGCACAGCGAGGAGCTACCGATGAAGTCCCGCACGAAGGAAGCGAAGTCCCGGCGGCCGGTGACCGCAGACCACGAAGTCATCGCCGGGACGATCGCGGTGCTGGAGGAGGCCCAGGGCGGGCCGATGACCAGCGTCGCCATCTTTCGCCGGGGCGTCGAGCGCGGCCTGTTCGAGCCGCACCAGTACAACACCGTCCGCGCGCGGTTGTCGCAGCACTGCGACCTCACCGACGCCCGGGTGATCCGGGCCCACGGTACGAAGATCGGGGTGCGGGGTTCCCGCACCACGGCGTGGGTGCTCCGCGAGCACGGCGGCATCCAGGTGCGCACCGGCCGCTACGGCCCCGAGGCAGTCATGCTCGACATGAGGGCGCGCGTCCGGCCGCGTGAGCAGCACGTCATCCCGGGCCTGTGCCAAGTGCTGACCGACGACGTGCTGGGGCCGCGTGTGCCGGCGGCGGTGCGCGGTGTCGCCGGACGCACGATGCGCGAGGCGCTCACGTCGGACATCGACGCCGACGCGGTGCGCTGGCTTCTAGCCAAGCTCCCGCTGGAGCCTCGCTTGCGCGGTCGTCTGGAGGCGCTCGCGCGCGACGCCGAGGGGCGGACCGCCATCATCGAAGGCGCCGAGAGGAGGAAGGCATGATCGAGGTGTGGTTCCGGCGTCCTGGGCGGAAGTACCACCGCGCCCGCTCGGATTGGGTCCAGTCAGGGCGGGGTGTGTGCGGCGCGGACATCAGGACTCCGGCCTACGTGGCCGACACGCTGGCCGAAGCGGAGCGCGGGAAAGTCGGCGTGTGCAAGACGTGCGTGCGGAAGGGGGCGGCGTGAAGCTGACCATCACGAAGGACGACGTGGCCGCCGCCAAGCGCGAGCCCCCGCGGCGCTTCGTCGCGAGCTTCGACGCGACCGGCCTCGACGAGCGCGGCGTGGCCGACGCGCTCCGCGCGCTCGCGGACCAGGTCGAGGCGCCGGTGCGCATGGCCGATCGCCTCGATGACTTGCGGCGCCGAGTGGCCGAGGCCGACCCGACGCTCGTGACCCGCACGCGCATCCCGCTCGCGGCCCCCGACGTCTACCCGGTCGTGGCGGCGAACGGCCAGCGCGTTGGCGGTGCGTCCTTCACCAACTTCGGGGCTGCGCGCCAGCATGCGCTGTTCGTCGACGAGCCAGCCGAGGAGGAGTGGGCGGACGACGAGGACGAGGACGAGGACGACGAGGACGCGCCCGCCTACGAAGAGGACGACATCGTCGAGTTCTACCTGCACGACGCCTGGCTCCCTGGTCTCGTCATCGACCAGGCCAGCGAGTGGACCTACATCATCGAGGATGAGCAGAGCCGCCGGTGGGAAGTCAACGTAGCTTGCCTGCGCCGGCCAGAGGAGGGATGAGATGAGCAAGCACAACCAGCCTCGCGCATGGACACCGGAGCGCATCGCGGCGTACACGCGCGAGCGCGCGGACAGCATCGCCGACGCGAGGCGTCTCGCCAAGGCGCTCGGGCGCACGCACTACGTGTACTGGGACAACGCACGAAGCCGGTTCGTCGTCACCGCGCGGGGCATCCCGTTCGACGCGACCTCCGCCTGCACGGTGGAGTCGTGAGCAAGCCGAGGAAGGAGGGCCCGCAGCACGTCACGGTGTGCCCGGCCTGCCATTGCGATGACATACGTACCGTGTGGGCCCCCAAGCGCAAGCTCCAGAAGGAGTGCCGCGCTGACGACTGTAACTGGAAGGGCGCGCCTTACGCACCCCCGCGCAAGCCGGTCGTCCCGAGTCGGGTCGTCAGCACAGGTCGCGGTGGATGGGAGTACACCCTCTACGACCAGTACGGCCACGTGGCGGCGTTCAGTCGGAGCTACGGGAGCCAGACCGCGTGTCACGCGGCGGCGCTGCGAGACATCGAGCAGCACAGTGACGGCCCGGTTGGTCATCTCTACGGCGAGTGCAAGGCGGTGGTCTGGCCGCCGACGGTCCGGGTCCAGGGCACGCTCGTGCAGCGGGCGAAGCCGAAGCGGAGGAAGTGAGATGAGCGACGCTGGGGGTGACGGGGACGACCGGAGCCCGGAGGAGCGGAAGGCCGACGAAGAGTTCTACGCGACGCACGGCTACCCGGCGCACGTGGACCTCGCGTGGCTTGAGGATCGCCTCGCGGCGATGTCACGCATGCTCATGAAGCTGTCGTTGATGCAGGCGCCCGAGACCATCATGGAGAAGCAGCGCCGGCTCGTCGCGCAACGCGAGGAGTGGATCGCGGCGTGGAAGCGGGACCACCCCGAGGCCACGACGTGAGCCCGGAGGAACTGGCCGCAGCGAGGAAGGAGCGCCTCGCGAAGCTCCCGCCCAAGCATCCGTGCCCGACGTGCAAGACCCCGCACTGGACACCGGCCGAGCGGCGAGCGATGGCCAAGCTGTGGGACAACTGCGACGAGTGTGGCGCGCGTGTGTACGACGACTACATGCTCAAGGATGAGGTGTGGAAGCTCACTGGGCTCCGGTTCGGCCCAGGCGGTGGCGTCCTGCATCTCCCGTGCGTCGAGAAGCGCATCGGCCGTTCGCTGACGATCGACGACTTCGCGCCCTACTCCGTGAACGATGCGCTTCGGTGGGCGCTCACAAGGAAGATCCGATGATGGCGACTGCCGTGTGGGTCATGGTCTGTGAACCACGCCGGTCCGAGGGCGGACGTGCTGAGAGTCATCTCGTCGCCTGGCATGGGGAGGCGTTCGACGCCGAGGTGAACGCGCTCGGCTCGATGTTGGCGGGCGACTACGGCCTCGACGATGTGCCCGGCCCTGGACTGTGGGTGCTCGACGGCAAGGTGAAGATCCAGGGCTACCGCTGCAACCGCCCCGACGACCCCGAAGAGTGGGACACGAGCATCGACTACGAAGGCGAGTGGCGCGCCGCGACGGCGTCCGATTTCGTGATGGCCCAGGGAATCTTGAACCCCGAGTAGTTCTCAAGTTCGTGCGCGCGCCTGCCGAAAGGGGTTCAGGAGGTTCCCATGGCGAAGGATGAGAAGTTGTCCTGGCGAGAGTGGCACCGCGAGCGTGCGGCGCCGGGCGTCTACTGCTCGCGGCACGTCGGGCACCAGGTCATGTACTGCGATGGGTGCAAGCGTCTCTGGTCGCCTTGCTGCGGCGAGACGTCTCCGCATCCCGTCGACGAGAACCTCGTGAAGCACCTCCGCGAACAGCTTGCCACCGACCCGGCCGCCTACATGAACGCGGCCAAGGAGCGGGCGACTGCTGCTCGTGCGGTTGTCGACTTGACGGGACGATCAGGGGACGGTAGTTTCTTGCCCGGAGAGGTGGCCCCATGATTCCGCAGGATGCGCGCGAGGTGTACTGCGACGCCGACGGTGAGCCCATCGCCTACTGCCCGAAGGATGGCCTCGGTGTCACGGACCTTCACCGCGTGCAGTTCTACGAGATGAACAAGGACCGCCTCGCGCAGATGGCGGTCAGGGCGAAGCAGAAGGACAGCCTCGACCCGGACGGCGCGCCCTGGGGCGTGGTCTGCATCGACGTGGACGACCCGGTGTGGTCGTGGCTCGTGGACCTGCTCATGCCCGGCCATGACTGGCAAGCCTTCCGCAACCGGAACGAGAAGCCCGTGGCGCGCGGGGTCGTTCCCATCGGTCTCCTCCGCGACGCTGTGGCGGAGTGCTACCCCGCGTCGAGCGGTGAGTTTCGCACCGATCAGGTGAACATCGTGGTCTGCGCGGCTGGCGGGGCCTCCGTGTTTCGGGAGCGTGCGACGTGAGCGACGAAGTGAAGGTGCGCGACTCGCGCGCCGACCATACGGATCAGCCCACCGAGTTCCATCGCGCCGTGACGCAGGTGGTGCTTCAGTACGTAGGAGCGGCGCGTGACAAGCGCCACCTCGCGGTGTTGGCGAAGGCGCAGGTGGTGGCCGCCCGCGTCGTGCGGCGACTCATCACGCGGGGCGAGTTGTCGAACCGCCAGCCCATCGAGTTCACGCCGGCGGAGATCGTCGCGATGGTCGTCGAAGAGGACAAGGCCGACGAAGCCGAGGGGACGGGACGATGAACGCCGACGAGTTCGAGACGACGCGCCTGCTCGTCCGCAAGATCCTGGAGAAGCCTCACGAGCATGCCTGGCCCATTCAGGGGCTCGGCATGCTCCGGCTCTACTTGAGCCCGAAGATCCGGCTCCACATCTGGAACCCGGTGGCGCCCTACAAGGTCGAGAACGTGTCCGAACTCCACAACCATCCGTGGAACTTCGCGAGCACGATCATCGTGGGGGCGCTCAACAATCACGTCTACACCGACGACTGGCCCCACCGCCGGGGCACGCTCTGGTGTACGGGAGTCATCGAGTGTGGGCCGAAGCCTGCGCACAAGGGCCCGGCCCTCGGCCCGACGCGCAAGCTCGTCCAGACCACGCAGCCCGTGCGCCTCGGCGAGACCTACTTGATGAAGGCGGAGACCATCCACCGCACGGAAGCGATCCCCGGCACCGTGACCATCTGCAACCGCCGGCCGCTCCCTGACCCGGACCACGCCACGGTGTGCTGGCCGGTCGGGACCGAGTGGGTCAGCGCCGAGCCGCGCGACGCCACGACCGACGAGGTGTACGCCTTCACGCGCGTCGCGCTCGCGCGCATGGACGCGGAGAACGAGGGGCGTCTCCTGTGACCGCGTGCAAGGCGTGCGGCGGCACGGGGCGTAGCAGCACCGGCGGGCAGTGCGTCGCGTGTGTGCGCCGCGCCGAGGACCAGGCCATCGCCGGAAGCGCGCCGGCACCGATGCTCGTCGCGCGGGTGGACACCGTCGAGTCCGGCTGTCCGTGGATCGCTGACGAGAGCGTCGACCTCGCCATCTTCAGCCCGCCCTACTTCGAGAAGGACGGCGCCAACCTCGCGATGTTTCGCGCGCTCGGGACGCTCCTGCGCCGGGTGCTCAAGGTGGGAGGGCGCGCCTTCTGCAACATCGGCCAGGTGTCCGAGGACTACGATCGCGTGTTCGAGGCCCGCGCGGCGATCCTCGCCGGCGCTGAGATCGGCCAGGGCGAGCACCTCCACGGTTGGCAGACCATCGCGTGGGTCAAGAGCTTCGCCGCGCCGGGTGAGGCCACGATGGGCCACTACACACCGGTCAGCGCGAGCGACCACATCATGTACTCGGGCCACGAACTGGTGTACCAGTTCGTGAAGGGCCCGCCTCGGCAGGCGTCGCGCCTGGCGAAGCTCGCCATCGGTGTGCCCTACGCTGACCCGTCGAACCTCAAGCGAGGGACGCGAGGCAAGAACGGCGACCTCCACGACCCGGGCGACACCTGGTTCATCGGCTACGAGACCACCGGAGCGCAGGAGAAGAAGGCCCATCGCCACGCCTACCCGCCGGAGCTTGTCCGGCGGATCGTGAAGCTCGTGAGTCCGCCGGCTGGGAGTGTCATCCTCGACCCGTTCATCGGAGGTGGGACGACCGCGGAGGTGGCGCGCGCGTTCGGCTACCGCTGCATCGCGGTGGACCGCGACCCCGAGTGCATCGCGGCGCTCACCGGGGCGACGCTTCCCGCGCCCGAGGTGGTGACGCGCCCCTTCACGCCGACGCCAACCGAGGCGGCACCTCGCCGCAGGATGAGCAAGTCCCTCGCCGCGCTCATTGCCCGAGGAGACGACGGCTCCGCCGATCCGGTGGCGGCCGAGGGCTGGGCACCTCATCCTGACGACACGCTCGTACCCCCCTGCTACGTCGACGACGAGCCTGAGGGTCCAGGCGACGACCCGACCAACCCCCCACCGATCCCCGGCAAGATGTGCGGGACGCCTGGGTGCGCGAACCCCCAGCTTCATCGCACGCACGATGGCGACCTGTGCGCCAACGGACACGGCAACTTCACCGGCCGGCCCGTGCGCAAGAAGGCGAAGCGCGCCCCCGCTCCCCAGCCTGACGAGACGGACGCCGCGAACGGTGCCGGCTACGATCCTCCTCCGCGGAGCGCCAAGAAGAAGGCGCTCATCAAGAAGAAGATGGCGCGTCGATGATTCACCAGGGACCGGCCCACCCGTGCCACAAGGACTGCGCCCGCGAGGCCAGACCCGGCTGGCAAGAGAAGTAGGCGACAGCCTGGCGGTACGTGCCGCCAGGAGGTGACCCACGCTCGCCGGGTGGGCCGGTCCCGATTCCTCCCGATTCCATCGCACTATGACTTGACGGTGCGATCAAGGTCGTGTATGTTCGGAGGCGTTCTCAAGGGTACCATCAACGACAACGGGAAAGGAAGATGGAGAGCATGAGCCACGAGCAGAACGACGACGACCACGAGACCGAGGGCCCCGACGGCAAGGACGGACCGCCGCCGCAGATCAAGGCCATGTTCGAGGCCATTTTCGGGCGCAACGTCCAGAAGGCGGCCGGCAACGGCGCCACGGCGAGCCGCGCGGATCTCGTCGAGGAGCGGGTGACTACGGTCGGCCGTGAGGCGAAGGCCCGCGACCGCTACCAGGAGTCCCTCATCAGCGAGCTTCTCACGACGCTCGCCGGCAAGGGCATCCTCACGAACGAGGAG
>JAHFBW010000428.1:1024-2048 GCA_023249845.1 Candidatus Eiseniibacteriota bacterium | reverse complement strand
TGCCCCGGCCCTCGTCGCTCTCCACCAGCAGGCGCCCGCCGTGCGACTCGACCACGCGCCGCACCAGCGCCAGCCCGAACCCCATGCCCGCGACGTTGAACTCGAGCCCGTGCGCCGTGTGGTGGTGCCGCGAGTCGTGCTGCACGAACGCTGCGTCGAACAGCCGCCGCTGTGCCTCCGCCGAGAGCCCGACCCCGGTGTCCTTCACCTCGATCATGAAGTCGTCGGCTTGCGCGAACGCGCGCACGGCGACCGAGCCGCCGTCCGGCGTGAACCGGATGCCGTTGCGCACCAGCGCGTCCACGGCCTGACGCACCTGCTCGCGGTCGAGAATCGCAACCCCCGCCTCGGCGTGGACCTCGAGCGACAGCGCCACCTGGCGCTCCGGCGCGGCCGCGCTGGCCTCGCGCAGCGCGTCGTTGAGCATGGACTTGATGTCGGTGGTGGTCGGCTCCGGCAGCGTGTCGCCGTCGTTCGTCTGGGCCATGCGCGTCGCCGAGATGGCGATCTTCTCCAGCGCGCCGCAGGCACGCACGATCGCGTCGAGCCCTTCGGCGAACGAGGGCTCGCCCGGCTTCACCATGCCGCCACGCAACAGGTCCTCCCAGCCGCGGATGATGCTGATGGGCGTGCGCAGCTCGTGCGAGGCCACCGCGATGAACTCGCTCTTCGCCCGCGCCACTTCCTGAAGACTGCGCACGTACGTGCGCTGGCGCTTGCGCATCTCGTCGAAGCGCAGCGCCAGCGTGCCCAGCTCGTCCGGCCGGTTGCGGTCGATCGGCGCCTCCCATTCGCCCTGCTCCATGGCGGCGGCCGCGGTGACCAGCTGGCGGATGGGGAAGGTGATGTGGCCGGCGATGAAGAACGCCGCAAGCGACACGGCCGCGAGCAGCAGCAGCCCCAGCTCCACCAGGTGCACGCGCACCGAACGCAGGAACTCGGTCTCGCCGTCGAGCGATCGCTGCAGCACGTACACCTGTCGGGTGCCCTCGGCGGCCATGGGCAGCGGGCGCGCGTACGCGAT
>JAHFBW010000428.1:0-1014 GCA_023249845.1 Candidatus Eiseniibacteriota bacterium | reverse complement strand
AACGGGACGAGGAACTCATCGCCACACGCCGCGCCACCTCGCGCTCTTCGCCCACGCCGAGCGTGGTGCGCGTGATGCGCCGTTCGGACACGAACGACACCTCGCTGCTGGTGAGTTCTCGCAACCGCGCGGCGAGCGCGCCCGAGACCTCGCGGCCCAGGACCAGGGCGCCGACCACGTGCCCGTCGGCCACGACCGGCGTGCCCACCAGCAGTATGTGCGTGCCTCGCTGCGCGATGGCGCGGCGTTCACCCCGCCCGGCGAGCACGTCGCGCACCAGCGCCTCGCGTGCGCTCGGCGTCACCGCGATGCGGCCCACGGTGGCCGCCATCTCGCCGCGACTGTCGGTGACCTCGAACACGTCGGGCTGCGCCAGGCGCTGGAAGTCCTGCGCCACGCCCACCACGGTGGCGCGGAACTGATGATCGTTGCGGTGGTGCGGCAGCGCCAGCACCGAGAAGAACCGCGGATCGCGCACGATCACGGCGCCCGTCACGTCCAGTTCGCTCGCGGTCTCCGCCAGCATGTTCTCGAACACGCCCGCGGCGCGCTTCAGGTCCTCGGACAGCGCGAACTCGCTGCGACTGGACACACCGCGGTCGACCAGCCACAAAGTGGCGCCGGCCAGGGTGAGCAGCGGGAGCGCCATGAGCAGCAGGATCTTCCAGCGCAGGCCGATGCGTCGCGCCATCAGAAGTTCACGTCGAACGCGATTTCGCCGTTCGCCGGCACGTCGAGGTCGGCCGCTCCAGCCGTGAAGTCGGGGTGCCACCCATGCAGCCTGTAGTGGCCCGCGGGGAGGCCGGACAGCTCGTAGTGGCCGTCGGCGGACGAACGCACCCAGGCCGCGTTCGGAACCACCAGGATGAACGCCGCCATGTCGGCGTGGATGTCGCAGAACACGTTCACGAGCCCGGGCCTGGAGAACGTGACGCTGCGCGACTGGCCGCGCGGGTACTTGCCGAGGTCGAAGCGCTTGACCGGAGAGACGCTGAACACGTTGTGGTAGATGGG
>JAHFBW010000166.1 GCA_023249845.1 Candidatus Eiseniibacteriota bacterium | reverse complement strand
AAGGCGCTCACGAGCTCGGCGGAGCGCAAACCCTGACCGCGCGCGCCGCGGCGCGCGGAGCACCGGACCGCGGGGTCACATTCCGCACCCGGCTCGCGGCCACGGCGGAGCAGGCGTTCGCGTGGCACGAGCGTCCGGGTGCGCACGAGCGGCTGTCTCCGCCGTGGCGCTCGGTGCGCATCGTGGAGCGCTCGGTCGGTGTGCGAGACGGCGCGCGGATCACGCTCGACCTGGGCTTCCCTGTGCGTCGCTGGCGCCTCGAGCACCACGGCCACGAACCGGGGCGAATGTTCCGCGACCGGCAGCTCTTCGGACCGTTCGCCGCCTACGCGCACGCGCATCGGTTCATCCCTGACGCGGAAGGTTGTCTCCTCGAGGACCACGTCGAGTGGCGATTGCCGCTCCGGCCGTGGTCGAGTCCCATGGACGCTCTTGTTCGGCGAGAGTTCGGACGCCAGTTCGCGTGGCGCCACGAGGTGACGCGCCGCGACATGAAGCACGCGCCCGCGCGTGCCGCGGCCCCCCGGGCGATCGGCGTCACCGGTACAACCGGGTTCCTGGGCCGCGAACTCTGCGCCTACCTCACCACGCAGGGGCATCGAGTGGCCCGGCTCGTGCGCGGCCGGCCCGCGGAATCGGGCGAGATCGCGTGGGACCCCGTGCGCGGCGAACTCGACCCGCGCCAGCTCTCGGGACTCGACGCGATCGTCCATCTCTCGGGCGCCGGCATCGCCGACCAAGCGTGGACGGAGACGAGACGGCGCGAACTCAAGGAGAGCCGTGTGCGCTCGACTGCGACATTGGCCCGGGCGCTCGCGGCGGCGCAGAACGGTCCGCGCACATTGGTGAGCGCTTCGGCGGTGGGTTGGTACGGCGACCGCGGCGACGAGGAGCTCTCGGAGTCGAGTGCCCCCGGGGGCGGATTCCTGGCCGAGCTCGCGCGCGACTGGGAACGCGCGGCCCTACCCGCGGCGGCGGCCGGCGTGCGCGTCTCTCACCCCCGCATCGGCCTCGTCCTCTGGCCCAAGGGCGGTGCGCTCGCGCAGCTGCTCCCGGTGTTCCGTATCGGCGCGGGCGGGCCGCTCGGGAACGGCCGTGCATGGTGGAGCTGGGTCGGCCTTCACGATCTGCTCGACATGCTGCTGTTCGCGATCGAGACCGCGAGCGTCTCGGGTCCGTGGAACGCGGTCGCTCCCGAGCCCATCCGCCAGGCCGACTTTGCGCGCGCCCTGGGTCGCGCGCTCGGCCGCCCATGGGGGACTCCGGCGCCGGCGATCGCGCTGCGCACGCTGCTCGGCCGCGAGCGTGCGGACGAGTTGCTGCTCTCGAGCCAGTGCGCGCGTCCACGCGTCCTCGACGAGGCGGGATTTCGCCACCACGACCCCGATCTCCTTCCGCTCCTCGAGCGGATGCTCGGGCGCCCGTGTCTCGAGGGCGAGTCGTGAGCATCGGCTGGAGCAACGACCCGGTGGAGCGCTCCGGACTTCCCGTGCTCCGATTCATGAACGTGGAGAAGGAGTACCCGCTCGGTGACGGACGCGTGCGTGCGCTGGACGGCCTCACGCTCGACATCCCACGCGGCAGCTTCACGGCCATCGTCGGGCGGAGTGGCTCCGGCAAGAGCACGCTTCTCCAGCTCGCGGCCGGCATCGACCGACCCACCGCGGGCGAGGTGTTCGTCGAGGGCCAGCCGCTGTCGCGTCTCCCGGACGACGCGCTCACCCGGCTCCGGCGCAAGCGCGTGGGAATCGTCTACCAGTTCTTCCACCTGCTGCCGACGCTCGACGTGCGCGAGAACGTCGCGCTGCCGCTCCTCCTCGAAGGCGTGCCCGAGCGAGACGCGCTAGCCCGCGCGGATGCGCTGCTGGCACAGGTGGAGCTATCGCCGCGTGCGAGGGCCCGGCCGCACATGCTCTCGGGCGGCGAGATGCAGCGCGCCGCGGTGGCGCGCGCGCTCGCGCACGCGCCCGCGCTCGTGCTGGCGGACGAACCCACCGGGAACCTCGACACGCGCTCCGCCGCGCGCGTCGTGGAACTGCTCGCGACGCTGGCGCGCCAGCACCGGGCGACGCTCGTGCTCGTGACGCACAGCCCCGAGGCCGCGGCAGCCGCCGAGCGCGTCGTGACGCTCTCGGATGGCCGGGTCGCGGACGACCGGCCGGTCGCGCGAGGAACCGGCGCGTGACGGCGCTCTTTCACTGGTTGCTGTGGCGGCGGCTCGCGCGCGAGCGCGGCCGAGCATTGACCACCGTGCTCGGAGTGGGGCTCGGCGTGTCGGTGTTCGTGGCGATCCGGCTCGCGAGCGGCTCGGCTCTGGCCTCGTTCGGCGAAACGGTGGATGCGGTGAGCGGTCGCGCGAACCTCGAGGTTTCGGCGGTGGCGGACGGGTTCGATGAACGGCTCTACGCGCGCATCCGCCGTGAGCCCGGCGTGCGCGCGGCCGCGCCGATCGTGGAGGTGTCGGCGCTCGCCATGCCTGGCGCGTCGCGTCCGCGCGCGGCCGGCCGTGACGTGGCGCCGGGGGAGCGCGCCGGATTCGGCGAGACCGTGCTCGTGCTGGGCGTGGACCCGCTCGCGGAGTCGCCGTTCGCAAGGCTCCAAAGCTCGAAGCTCTCGTCGGGCACCGGCGCGGGGCTGCGATTGCTCTCCGAGCCGGGAAGCGTCTTCATCACGCGCGCGCTCTCGAGACGCCGGGGACTGGCCGCGGACGACACGCTGAGCGTGCTCGCGTCCGGCGCACCGGTGGCGCTCCACATCGCCGCGGTGCTCCAGGGCGAGGCACTGGAGCAGGCGATGGGAGGGAACATCGTGCTCGCGGACCTGGCCACCGTGCAGGAGATGTTCGCGCGCGAAGGCCGGTTGGACCGCGTCGACCTCCTCGTGGATCCCGCAAAGCGCGAGAAGGTGAGGCGGTCGCTCGCCACGTGGCTGCCGGCGGAGGCCGTGGCCGAGTTGCCCCGCACGCGCACGCGGCAGGTGGAGAATCTCGTCCACGCGTTCTCCCTGAACCTGCTCGCGCTGTCGTTCATCGCGGTGTTCGTGAGCGCATTCCTGATCTTCAATGCGGTCGCACTCGCTGTCGTTCGCCAGCGCGGCGAGATCGGACTGTGGCGCGCGCTCGGTCTCACGCGTGGCCAGGTCGCCGCCGTGTTCCTTGTCGAGGGCGCGTCGCTCGGACTGGCCGGCGGCGTGCTGGGCACCGCGCTCGGCGCGCTGCTCGCGAACGCGGCCCTCGCCCAGGTGGGGCGCACGCTCACGGCGCTCTACCTCGTGGCCCAGACGAGCCGGCTGTGGCTCGATCCCGTCACGCTCGCGATGGGGGTCGGGATCGGTGTGATCTCGGCAGTGTGTTCGGCACTGGCGCCCGCACTCGAAGCCGCCGCCACGCCACCCGGCGCGACGCTGCGCGAAGGCGCGCTGCTCGAGGCTCGTCACTCACGCTACGCGCGGCTCGCGGGCACGGGTGCCGTCACGTTGCTCGCGGCCGGCGGCGTCTCGCTGTGGACCCAAGTCGCACGCGAGCCGCTCGGAGGATTCGTCGCGGCGTTCCTCGTCCTCGCGGGGTTCGCACTCATGGCGCCGCTCTGGACACGGGTCACCGCACGGCTCGCCGAACCGCTTGCGCGCAGGCTAGGCGTGGCCGTCTCGCTCGGCGTGCGCTCGGTGCGCGACGCGGCGGCTCGCGCAAGCGCGGTCATCGCTGCGCTCATGGTGGCGGTCGGCATGCTCGTGGCGCTCACCGTGATGGTGGGGAGCTTTCGTCACACGGTGGACCGCTGGATCACGCAGACGCTTCGCGGCGACCTCTACGTGGAGCCCGTGGGGCATCGCGCGTCCCAGCACGCGACCGCGCTGCCGCCCGCACTCGTCACGGCGGCGCGCGCGCTCCCGGGTGTGCGGGCGGTGGACACCTACCGCGGCAGCCGTGTCACGCTCGACGGCAAGCTCGCGCAGGTCGTGGGCATCGAGTTCGCCGTGCAGCGCGAATACGGGCAGTTGGCGTTCGTGGGTGGCACCAACGCGCGCGACGCGCTCGATCGCGCGGAGCGGACCGGCGGCGTGATCGTCACCGAGAGCTTCGCGCATCGCCACCGCGTGCGCGCGGGGGAGTACGTGCGGCTGCCATCGGCGCAGGGCCCGGTGGCACTCCTTGTGGAAGGCGTGTTCTACGACTACAGCACCGATGCTGGAGCCGTGCTCATGGACCGCGCGCTCTACGCCCGACTCTGGCGCGACGACCGCACCGAGAGCCTGGCGCTTTACCTCGATCCCGGGGCATCGGCCGAACGCGTACGCGAGGCGTTCCTGAGGCTCGCGGGACCCGATCGCTGGCTGCACGTGACGCCGACCCAGGCACTCCGCAGGCGCGTGCTCGAAGTGTTCGACGAGACGTTTCGGATCACGTGGGTGCTCCAGGCCATCGCCGTGCTGGTGTCCGTGTTGGGTGTCGTGAGCACGCTCACCACGCTCGTGCTCCAGCGTGGCCGGGAGCTGGCCACGCTGCGCGCCGTGGGCGCGCGCCGGGGCCAGGTGCGCGCACTCGTGCTGGCGGAGAGCGCGCTGTTGGGAGTCGCGGGCTCGTTGCTCGGTTGTGTCGCAGGGCTGGCGCTGGCGCTGCTGCTCGTGCACGTCATCAATCGTCAGTTCTTCGGATGGAGCATCGAGCTGATACTCGAGCCCGGCGTGTTCGTGGGGGCGGTGGCGCTCACGAGCGTCACGGCGACGCTCGCCGGGCTGCTCCCGGCCAGGCTCGCGATGTCCGCGGGCCTGGCGAGCGCGTTAAGGACCGAATGAGCCGCCCGAGGGCCTTGCTTGCGGCAGTCGCCGCACTGCTCCTCGCCACGGCCGCGGCCGCGCCACCCGCGCCCTCCGTGCCGCTCGACGCCGATGGATTCCGGCTCGCGGTGCCGCCGTGGGAGTTCCACTTCCCTCACGACCACGCGGCGCATCAAGCATTTCGCACCGAATGGTGGTACTACAACGGCCACCTCCGCGCGGGTGCTCGCACGTACGGTTACGAGGCCACGTTCTTTCGGCTGGGCCTGCCCGCGCGCCCGACTGCCAACGGGCGCTCCGCGTGGCGCGCGCGTCACGTCATCTTCCGCCACCTGGCACTCACCGATCCCCAGGCACGACGTTTCCGGGCGGACGACCGCGCCGAGCGCCAAGCGTTGGACATGGCGGGAGCCGACAGCACCCGCTACCTCGTGTGGCTGGGTGACGACTACGCCGGTCTCCTACCCGACCGCCTCACGCATCGAGTCGTGGGTCATGCGACCGAGTGGGCGTTCGACTTGACGCTCACACCCGAGAAACCGCCCGTGATCCATGGCCACGACGGCGTGAGCACCAAGGCGTCCGGCGTGGGCAACGCCTCGCATTACTACTCGCTCACGCGGCTGTCGACTCGCGGCCGGCTCGTGCTCAACCGGGACACGCTCCAAGTGGAGGGCCGGTCGTGGATGGACCACGAGTTCTCGAGCTCGCGAATGAGCGCCACGCATGCCGGCTGGGACTGGTTCGGCGTGCAGCTCTCCGACGGACGCGACCTCATGCTCTACCGGCTCCGGCTTCGCTCCGGCGGTGACGAGCCGATGTCTTCGGGCACGCTCGTCGAGGCGGACGGCCGCGCACGCCACCTGCCGCGCGAGGCGTTCACGCTGCGTGCGCTTCGCGAATGGCGGAGCCCACGCACCGGAGCGCGCTATCCCTGCCGGTGGTCCGTGCGCGTGCCGGGAGAGGACCTGGAGCTCGAGCTCTCACCCGTGCTCGACGACCAGGAACTCGTCGCGGCGAGCATGGGAGGCCTCGCCTACTGGGAGGGTCGTGTCCGCGTGATCGGACGAAGCGGCAGCCAGAGCGTGACGGGAGAGGGTTACGTGGAACTCACGGGATATGCCGGTCCGACGCCGTTCTGAGGCCCCGTCCGGTGATTCCACCGGTTGGACGCCCCGGAGCGCCTTCGCTACGCTCCGGCTCGTGCGTCGGCCCCTGGTCGCGGTGCTCGTCACATGGATCGTGGTGATGCTCGTGGGCTGCGGTTCCGCTCCGCAGCCGAACGGCGCTCCCGCTCCGCCCACCGCCCCGGCCGAGCGCTCGGCGTCAACCGCCGTGTCGCACGCGGCCGACACCGTCGGGTCCATCCCGGGCTCGGCGGACGCCAAGTTCGTCTACCGGTTCCGCCAGACCGATCCCGCGGCGAGCGGCACATTCTCGTATCGCGACCGTGACCTGTCGTTCTCGTTCCGGCCGTCGCCCAACGTGCTCTACTTCGGCGTCGAGAACCTGCAGGGCCGTCCGGTGCAGATCGATTGGGATCGCTCTGTGTTCTTGAACCCCGACGGCCAGACCGCGAAGGTGGCGCACTCGAGCACGCGCTGGCGCGACCGCTTCTCGACGCAGGCGTTCACACAGGTGCTGCCCCAGCAGCGCTACACGGACTACGTGTTCTCGATCGACGACCTGCTCGATCCCGGAGCCTCGCCCGACACCCAGCTTCGCCGTCCGCTCCTGCCCGAGGACTCGAGCGCTCCAGCGTACGCGGACAAGTCGTTCGGCGTGGATCTCCTGTTCTTGGTCGAGGGCCAGCCTCGGACGTACACGTTCCGCTTCCAGGTCGTGAGCGTCATTCCGCGCTGAACGCGCGCATGCCCTCGTTTCCGGCGTTCCGCCGCCGTGCGGCGTTGGCGTTCGCCGCCGTCGCCGTCTCGCTGGCCGCGCCCCGCGTCGTGGCGGCGCTCGAGCTGCTGCCGCCGCGCTTCACGCGAGAGCAGATGGAGGCGGCGATCCCGAGCTCGCCGCCGTTCTGGTTCGTCTACGGCACGCGCGATCCCGCGGCGACTCCGGTGCTCCGGGCGCGCGCGCTGGCGCTCGCGCGGCGCGCGTTCGACCTCGACTCGACGCGCGTCATCGCCGACCGCGATGCCAGCGAGAAGCTCCTGGCCGCCGGGCCGGTCTATCTACTCGGCGGGAAGAACGAGAACGAGTGGACCGCACAGCTCGCCAGCGCGCTCCCCGTGCAGTTCGAGGCTCGCGGCTTCCGCTGGCAGGGCCGCGTCTACGGCGGGGCGCTCGACGCGATCCACCTGTCGTGGCCGAATCCTCTCGCACCGCGGTTCTTCCTGCTGCTCTCGGCGGGCAACTCGCCCGAGGCGCTGGCCCGGCGCGACGGGTTCGCGTTCGGCGAGGAGGACTGGCGCATCGTGCGCGACCGCGACGTGGCGCGCACGGGCACGTTCGCTCAGGAGGGCCCGAGGCCCTGGGTGTACGACGCGAGTCGTGACCGCGATCGCGAGGCTGAGCGCGAACGCTTCGTGCGTGAGCTACGCACGCGATCCGGACCGGGGCTCGTGTTGCGCTCGCCGGCGGACTTGGTGGGTGCGGAAGCGACGCGCGCCGCGGCGGTGGCACTGTTGGA
>JAHFBW010000165.1 GCA_023249845.1 Candidatus Eiseniibacteriota bacterium | reverse complement strand
GGCGATCACGCGCACGTCAGCGCGGCGCACCTGGGTCTCGCCCAGGCGCAGGTACTCGCCGCTCTCGAGGAAGCGGAGCAGCGTCACCTGCACGTCGAGCGGCAGCTCGCCGGCTTCGTCCAGGAACAGCGTGCCTCCGTGCGTGGCCTCGACCAGGCCCACGCCCTCGGCATGCGCGCCGGTGAACGCGCCCTTCCGGTGGCCGAACAGCTGCGAAAGCGCCAGGTCGGCACGCAGCGCACCGCAGTTCACCGCGAGGAACGGTCGCGACGCGCGCGGTGACTGCGCATGGATCGTGCGGGCCACGAGCTCCTTGCCGGTGCCGGTCTCGCCGGTGATGAGCACGGACAGCTCGGTAGCCGCGGCGCGGCGCGCCAGCGTCTCCACTGTGCGCATGCCGTTCGAGCACGCG
Source organism: Candidatus Eiseniibacteriota bacterium (assembly GCA_023249845.1). Taxonomy (GTDB): domain Bacteria; phylum Eisenbacteria; class RBG-16-71-46; order RBG-16-71-46; family RBG-16-71-46; genus JAIOPA01. The sequence continues at coordinate 7,006 of JAHFBW010000165.1, read as the reverse complement.
ACCAGCCCGGGCGCGCGATGGCGGCGGCCGAGCAGCGAGTCCGTTCGCGTGGGCGCGGTGACGGGCGCGGGTCCCATGAGCCGGACCAGCTCGCCCTCGGCCTGCTCCTGCCACCACGCCGCCCCAAGCTCCGCGAACAGCGCGCACGAGCGCAGGGCGTGCGCGCGCGCGCCGCGAGGCTCGTCGGTGACGCGCGCCAGCGAGAGCAGCACGCGCGCGAGTTCGAGCCGGTCGCGGCAGGCGTGCAGCAGCGTCGCGGCCTGCTCCCAGCTCGCGCGCGCCTCGAGCCGGCGACCGCGCGCCAGTGAGAGTTCGCCCGCGACGCGGTGCGCGACGGCGTGCTCGAGTCTGTCGTCGGTGAGGCGCGCCAGCCGCGTGGCGCGGTCGAGTGCCCGCTCGCCCTCGTCGAGTCGGCCGATCGCGAGCAGCGCCTCGCTCCGGCGGCGTTCGATCTCGACGATCAAATCGCCCTCCGGCGCGGTGCGCTCGGCGAGCGCCAACGCCTCGTGGTAGCGAGACAGCGCCTGCTCGGGCCGTCCGCGGTCGAAGTCGAGTTCGCCGAGGAACTCGAGCGCCAGCACCTCTTCGCGGTGCGCGCTGTGGCGGCGGGCGCGCTCGAGCGCCGAGAGCAGCTGGGATTCGGCCTCGGGGAAGCGCCGCGACAGGCGCGCCACGTTGCCGAGTCCGATGTTGACGAGCGCCAGGTGGAAGTCGTCGCCCAGCTGGATCAGGACGTCCTCGCACGCGCGGTAGCTTTCGGTAGCGCGCGCCCACTCGCCCATCTTCTGGTAAACGACTCCGAGGTTCTGTAGCGGACCCGCGGTGTCCGCGAGCCGGCCGCGCGAGCGGTAGAAAGCGAGCGCCGCCTCGAGGTTCACGATCGCGGGCTCCCACTCGCAGTACTGCTTGTAAACCAGGCCGAGATTGTTGCGGGCGCGGGCGGCGTTCTCCTCGTCACCCAACCGCCGGTAGAGCACGAGGGACTCCTCGCCCATCTCGCGTGCCATGCTCAGGTCGCCTTCGCGGTACGCGGCGAGCGCGATGGCGGCCAGCGCCTGGGCGCAGAGTCCCATGTCGCCATTCGCCTCCGCGGTGCCCAGCGCCTGCTGCGCGCAGGCGCGCGACTCCGCGATGCGGCCGAGCTGGAACAGCGCCTTGGCGAGCGCCAGCTGGACGCGCGCTCGTGAATCCGCGGCGTGCCCGGGAAGCGAGCGCAGGAGTTCGCGAGCCTGTGCGGCCGCAGCCTGCGGCTCGCCCTTCGCGATCCGGCAGTGGACGGCTTTCAGCTCGAGCGAGGCGCGGCGCGCGGCGGACAGGTCGCGCGCCGCTGGCAAGGAGAGGAGACGGTCGATCGTCTCCAGTGCGGGCAAGTGACTGTCCGCCTGGACATAGAGATCGGCAAGCATCTCGAGGTCCTCGATGCGCACCGCCGGCTCGGCCGGCAGTCGCACGAGTCGCTGCTCGAGTGAAGCGATCCTATCGTGTTCGCCCATCAACACGCCCGTTCTCCGATAGACAGAACGACCAGTTCACACCTTTGGCCGAGCCACGCCCCACTTCCGCGCTGACGAAGACGTCAGACGCGGAAGAGGATGCGGTAGATCGACCCGTAGACCACTCCGAAGCTCCACTTCATCCACTGCAGCATCCCGCCTCGCCGCGCCTGAGAGTTCTCTCGTGACGGGTTCGAGGCTCCACGGGTCGGACCAGGCTTCGGGCTGCGGGCTGGCCCCTGAGGCCAGTCCGGATCACCCGTGCCACCGTCCGGAGGCGGTCCTGGCGCGGGATCCGTGGGCGTGATATCCGCCCTGACGGCTCCCGGCAGCGAGAGCGAGCCTCCCCCGATAAGGAAGAGCGAGAGGATGAGGGTCCAGAGTCTGCGATCGAATCGACGACGCATGTGTCCTTTCCACTCCCGGTCCATTCACGCGCCACTGGCGCGCTCAAAAAAACCCGAACGTGCGAGCCGTCGGATCGCGAGGGGGATACGGGACGTTCGCTCGCGAAACTGCGGCCCGCAATCGCCCGGGTCGGCTAAAGGCTAGTCCCGCATGCGCGAGCGAGGCAAGGGTTTTGTGGGGCTGGCGATCGCACCCGTCAAAGGCCCCTCTCGGACTGTCATCCGCCTCGCGACCACGCAGGGACCACTACTTACGCCTGAGCCTCTGGCCCTGGGACGAGTCCTCGACTGCGACGCCGAGCGTTGCCAGCTGGTCTCGTAACTCGTCCGACAGCTTCCAGTTACGGGCCTTTCTAGCAGCCTCCCGCTGCCCGACCAGTGCCGTCACCTCGGGCGGCCACGACTCCTCCCCTGGCGCGCGCCAGAAGAGCCCTAAGATCGAGCCCAACCGATGGAGCGCCCGGGCCCCCTGGGCCGCCTCGGCGCCCCCGCCCTCGTCGAGCGACCGATTCACCGCCCGGGCGAGGTCGAACAGGTGGCCCAGCGCCCCCGCCGAGTTGAAGTCGTCGCACATCGCCTCGTGGAACAGTCGCTCGGCGTCGGCCACGGCCTCGCCGAGCGCGCCGCCGGGTGCCGCGCCATCGGCAACGGTCCACGCGTTCGCGCGCTCGAGCGGGCCGCGCAGCCTCGCGTAGGCCACAGCCGCCTCGGCGAGACGCTCGGTGCTGAACTCGATCGGGCTCCGGTAGTGCGTGCTCAAGAGGTAGAAGCGCGTCACCTCGGGATCCCAGTCCGTCGCGATGTCCTCGATGAAGAAGAAGTTGCCCACCGACTTGGACATCTTGGCGCCGGACAGGTTCACGAGCCCGTTTTCGCACCAGTAGTTCGCGAACGGCTTCCCGCAATAGGCCTCGCTCTGCGCGATCTCGTTCTCGTGGTGCGGGAAGATCAGGTCCTGGCCGCCGCCGTGGATGTCGAACGTCTCGCCCAGGTACTTCATGGCCATGGCCGAGCACTCGATGTGCCAGCCCGGCCGCCCGGGCCCCCACGGGCTCTCCCACGCCGGTTCGCCCGGCTTGGCGCCCTTCCACAGAGCGAAATCGAGCGCGTCGCGCTTCGCCTCGCCGGGTTCGATGCGGTAACCCTCGCGCAGCTCGTCCACGCGCCGGCCCGAGAGCTTGCCGTAGTCGGACTTCTTGCGGACGTCGTAGTACACGTCGCCGCCGGCCGCGTAGGCGTAGCCCTTGTCAATCAGCGTGGCGATCATGTGGTGCATCTCGGGAATGTGCCTGGTGGCGCGCGGGTAGTGGGTGGCGCGCTTGATGTTGTGCAGGTCGGCAAAGCGCAGGTAGGCGTCGATGTTGCGCTCGCTCACACTCTCGTACGCGATGCCCTCGGCGGCGGCGCGCTCGATGATCTTGTCGTCCACGTCGGTGAAGTTGTAGACGTACGTGACCTCGAAGCCCTGGTGTTCGAGGTAGCGGCGCATGACCTCGGCCGAGAGTGAGGCGCGGATGTGGCCCACGTGCGGCTTGTTCTGCACGGTCATGCCGCACACATACATGCCCGCGCGCCCAGGCGTGACCGGTACGAACTCGCGCTTCTCGCGCGTCAGCGTGTCGTAGATGCGCAGCGCCGCCAAGGCTTCCTCCCTACCGGTTCACGTTCACCCGGCCACGTCCGCCGGGGGTTCGGTTTCGACGCGGCGCATGGGCGCAAGCTCGACCGCCGTGCGGATGCCCGCGTCCTTCCAGCGCTGGAGCAATCGCAGTCGCAGCTCCCGCGAGAGTCGCGCCGCGTCCCCTCCGGGCAACGCGCGGCCCATCGCGCGGAGCACGGCGCCGTCGGCACTGGCGCGCTCGAAGCCCATCACCTCGAACGGCTCCAACAGGAGCGCGCGCCACTTGGGATCGTTGTTCATCTCGCCCACCACGGATTCAGCGAGGCGCAGCGCGTATGCCAGATCCTGGCCCGCCGCCACCGGCAGGTCCACCACGGCGCGGTTCCAGCCGCGGCTGCTGTTGACCACCACCTTCATCTCGCCGTTCGGCACGTGCAGTTCGCGCCCCTGGAAGTCGCGAAGCCGCGTGCTGCGGAGCGTCACGGCCTCCACCGTGGCGGCCTGGCCGTTGACCTCGATGGTGTCGCCTACCACGAACTGGTCCTCGATGAAGATGAACATGCCGGCGATGATGTCACGCACGAGGAACTGGGCGCCGAAGCCGAGCGCCGCCCCGAGGATGCTGGCGCCCACGAGCAACGGCTTCACGTCCCAGCCCAGGATCTCGAGCGAGTGCACGCACGCCCACGCCACCACGACGGCGGTGATGCCGTTTCGCAAGAGCTGTCCCACGGTGCGCGCGCGCCGCACGCCGTGGCCGGTGTCGTGCGTGGCGCGGATCAGCCATTGCTCGCCGCGCTTGACCAGCAGGAACAGCAGAAGCTGCGCCACCCATGCCGCGACCGCGGTGAGCGCCAGTCGCGCGAGCATGATTCCCAGGTGCTCGGTGTCGGGCAGCATCCACGTCGGCCAAGGCGAAGCCGCCTTGGCGGGAGCGGACGCGGATCCAGCGAGCAGGAACGCGATCATGCGGCGGCAAGGGCCGGGCGAGCGCGTGACGCCCGAGTCAGATCAGCCCCTCGACGGTCTTCCTGTCGAGGCGCTTCACCACCGCCACCAGAAGCTTCACGGTGGACTCGAAATCGCGCCGGTCGATGATGCTGACGTGGCTGTGGATGTAGCGCGCCGCCACCCCCATCGAGATGGTGGGCACGCCCTCGCCTGACATGTGGATGCGGCCGGCGTCGGTGCCGCCGCGTTCCACTGCCTCGAACTGCATTGGGATCTTGAGCGACGCCGCCATCTCGATGACCAGGTCGCGCAGCTTGCGGTTGGGGATGCTCGTGGCGTCGTAGATCACGAGCAGCGGCCCGCCGCCAAGCTTTTCGTCGCCCTCGGTGCCGGGCGTGTCGTGCGCGATTCCCACGTCGAGCGCGATCCCCACGTCGGGGCGGAGCTTGCTCGACGAGGTCTTGGCCCCGCGGAGTCCCACCTCTTCCTGCACCGTCGCCACCACCTGAAGGATGTTCGGATGCTTCTGGCCCTTCAAGCGCAGGGCGGTTTCCGCAGCGAGCGCGCAGCCGATGCGGTTGTCCCAGGCTTTCGCGAGCAGCAAGCTCGGGTTCGCCATCACCGCGAACGCAGAGTCCGGGACGATCGGGTCACCGGGGCGTATGTCGAGCTTCTTCTTCACGTCCCAGTCGCTCGACGCGCCCACATCGATGTACATGTCCTTCAACTCGAGCACCTTCTTGCGATCGTCCTCGCGCAGTTCGTGCGGGGGCTTGCTGCCCACGACCCCGAGCACGTCGCCCTGGCGAGTCTTGATGATGAGCCGCTGCCCGAGCACGACATGCCCCCACCAGCCGCCCAACCCCAGGAAGCGGACGAAGCCCTCCTTGGTGATGGACCGCACCATGAAGCCCACCTCGTCCAAGTGGCCGGCGAGCATGACCTTCGGGCCCTTGGCGTCGCCCACCTTCTCGCAGATGAAGCTGCCGAGGCGGTCCTTGCTGAAGGGCCCCACACCCTTCAGGTATCCCTGCATCACCTTGGCGACGTCTTCCTCGAAGCCGGGCACACCGTGCGCGTCCACGAGGTCCTTGAGGAATGTCAGCGTGCGGTCCATGGATTCTCCGGGGGACTAGGGGCGAATGAGGGTTTCGGATCTTGCGTCGCGCGCTGCGAACCGCGCGATGTCATTCAATGTGCTGACGCGCGCGCTGTGCGCATGTCGGCGCGCGCGAGGTCCACGATGCGACCGACGAGCTGGTCGTAGGAGAGCCCCTTCGCCTGCGCCGCCATGGGCACGAGGCTCGTGGGCGTCATGCCGGGCACCGTGTTGAGCTCGAGCACGTAGGGCTCGTCATCCTCGGAAAGCCTGAAGTCCACGCGCACCGCGCCGCGGCAGCCCAGGACCGCGGCGCATTCCACGGCGAGTTCGCGGAGGTGGCGCCCCAGCTCCTTCTCGAGCGGCGCCGGACACAGGTACTCGGTCTTGCCCTTCGTGTACTTGGCCTCGTAGTCGTAGAAGCCGCTCTTGGGCTTGATCTCGACGACGGGGTAGGCCTCCTCGCCCACCACGGCGACGGTGAGTTCGCGGCCCTCGATGTACTGCTCCACCAGCACCTGGTGGTCGTGACGCGCCGCCTTCTCGAGCGCCGCGTCCAGTTCGGACGGGTGCCGCACGATCGAGAGCCCCACGGTGGAGCCCTCGGCATTGGGCTTCACGATGAGCGGGTAGCCGCCGAGCAGGCTGGTGTCGAGCGTGCGCCCGGGCACGCCGGCTTCGAGCAACATCCAGTGCGGCGTGGGGATGGCCTCGCGCTCGAATACGCGCTTGCTCATCGCCTTGTCCATCGCCACGGCGCTCGCCAGCACGCCCGAGCCCGTGTAGGCCTTGCCGGCCAGCTCGAGCGCGGCCTGGATCGTGCCGTCCTCGCCATATGTGCCGTGGAGCGCGATGAACACGAGCTCACTGTCGCGTACGACCGGCGACTGCACGCAGTCGAGCATGGCCGAGACGGGCAGCTTGAGCACGGCGTCGCGCTTGGGCGCCCCCGCCTCCTCCTTGCCCGCGGGCAGCACCGAGCCGTCCGCCGCGTCCACCGAGGTGACGTCGTGCCCCAGGTTGCGAAGCGCCTGCGCCACACCCTGGCCTGTACGCAGCGAAATCTCGCGCTCGCTCGAGCGTCCTCCCATGAGCACCGCAACCTTCATCGTCCACTTCCTCCATGACGTGTTCGGGTGGCGCTCCGCGAGTCGCGGGGCGGCGGCAGCTCAGACGTTCGCACGTGTCTCGCCGGCCCGTTCGAGCCGCGCGACGCAACGCTCGCGGCCGAGCAGCTCCGCGATCAGCGGAAGCTCGGGACCGTGCGTGCGCCCGGTAAGCGCCGCGCGGATGGGCTCGTAGAGCGCGCGGCCCTTGACGCCCAGGACGGGAGCAAGCGATTGAACGGCGGATTTAACCCCTTCGGCTCGCCAGTCCGCAAGCTCGGCCAGCGCCGCGGCCGCGGCCGCGCACACCGCCGCGGCGCCGGGCGCGC
>JAHFBW010000164.1 GCA_023249845.1 Candidatus Eiseniibacteriota bacterium | reverse complement strand
GACCCTGCCCGCCTCCATGCAGTGCGAGACCTGCCACGGACCCGGCTCGCTGCACGTCGCCGCGAATGGCGATGACAAAGCGCCCGGGTTCGACACGATGCACCGGCCCGACAAGCTGGCACCGGCGGAGGCCAACCAGATCTGCCTCACCTGCCACAGCACAGGTGAGCAGTTCTACTGGCCCAACGGCATGCATGCCCGCCGTGACGTCGCGTGCGTGCAATGCCACAGCATGCACGCCTCGAAGGATGGCGGGCACACCAAACTCTTGAAGTACGAGAACACATCCCAGTTGTGCATCACCTGCCATCACGAGAAGAAGCTGCTCATGCACAAGTCGGCCCACATGCCGGTGCGTGAGGGCTCGATGGACTGCGCGAGTTGCCACAACCCGCACGGCTCGAGCGCTCCGAAGATGCTGCGCGCCAATACCTCGAACGATCTGTGCACGAGCTGCCACGCGGACCGGCGCGGGCCGTTCCTGTGGGAGCACGCGCCGGTGCGCGAGAACTGTCTCACATGCCACGAGCCGCACGGCTCGACGAACGACAAGCTGCTCGTGTCTCGGCGGCCGTATCTGTGCCAGCGCTGTCACATCGCGTCGGGGCACCCGAGCACGCTGTATTCGGCGGCACGGCTCTCGAACAACCGCCTCGAGAACCGCTCGTGCCAGAATTGCCATTCGCAGATCCATGGCTCGAACTCACCTTCGGGCCGCTTCTTCACGCGATAGGGGGACACCATGAATACGAGAGCCTTTGTTTGGATCTCCGTGCTCGCGGTCCTGCCCTTCGCCGCAGGCCCCTCGCACGCCCAGTCCGATGGACAGGCGACGTTCGGTTCACAGTGGTGGTGGCAGTCCACGCGGGAAGCCAAGTTCCAGGAGTACACGGTCGTGCCACGCGGCGGCTTCCTCGAGAGTTTCGTGCTGCGCGAGCAACGCAGAGACTTGGCGGGCGCGCTCTGGGGTCGCAGCGCGCTCCGGGATGACGAGAACGTGGGGTTGAGCCTTTCCAAGGGCGTGAGGTGGCGGCTGGACGGTCGCTTCCAGTCCATTCCACACCTGTTCTCCCTGGTCGCCCGTTCGCCCTACACCGAAACGCAACCGGGCGTCTTCCGACTTGCCGATTCGCTGCAACGCGTGAACCAGGAGTACCCGAGTACGCTGATCGCGAACATGAGAAGCCTGGTTGCCACGGCGCCAGGGATTCCGCTGGCCAGCCAGACCGAACTGTCGCAGGTTCGACTGCGGTCTCGGCCCGCGAAGGGCTGGAAGCTCGAGTTGCGTGGCTCGGAGCGGCAGCGGGAGGGCCACCAGGCCTACGGCGCCACGTTCGGAGTGGGCCATGCGGTAGAGCTTGGCATTCCCATCTCGCAGCGCACACGTGACGTGGACGCCATCGCCAGCTACGAGCGGGGCGGGTTGCGAGTCCAGGCGACCGGCGGGGTCTCGGACTTCACGAACAATGTCAGGACGCTCATCTGGGACAATCCGCGTCGATACACCGACGGCGGCACCAACGCCACCGGGAGCAGCCAGGGCCGCATGGCGATCTCGCCGGACAGCCGCAGCCTACGCGGACAGCTGAGCCTGGGAGCGAAGCTGCCCAGAGCGAGCGTGCTCACGGCGAACTGGAGCGTGGCCGAGGGAACGCAGAACGATCCTTTCATCCCGTACACGATCAACACCGCGCTGCCTCAGTCGCGTATCGATTCACTGCCGGCCCGGAGCCTCGACGCCAAGGCCGAGACGTTCACGCAGGACTATCGCCTGAGCGGCAGCCCGATCTCCAACACGTGGGCGGCGGTGCGGTTCCGCCAGGAGCAGTACACGAACAAGACCGAGCAGCTCACGTTCCATGGACTGTCGCCGACGGACTACACGTTCTCGTCCGACACGACTGAACAGGAACTGTTGAGCTGGGCTCGCACGACGATGGGCGGCGACCTGGACTTGAATCCCGCCCGCTGGGTCGGCGTCTCGTTGCTGGCCGAGCGGCGGGAGCGTAGACACAACGACCGCGAGATCCTTTCCGATCACGAGAACGTCCTCGGCGGCTCACTGCGGCTGCGACCCGTGGACGGCCTCGACGTGTCGGGCTCCTACCGTCATGGCGAGCGCAAGAACGACGGGTTCGATGCCGCCCACTACGAGGGCGAGGACCCCGCCGGGCTGCGCCGCTTCGACGTCGCGAACCGGAGGCAAGACCAGTCACAGGTCCAGGCGGGATATGGCCTGGGCGAGCGCATCGACCTGGATGGGACCTACTCCTACACGAAGAACGACTTCAACGAGACACAGTTCGGGTTGCTCGATTCCAAGGACCAGTTGGGAATGCTCGAGGCCACCTGGCACGTCTCGCCCCGGTTCGATGTGGACGGCGGCTGGGGCGGCAACGTGGCCGATTCACACCAGCACGGATTCGACTCGAACTCCAAGGACTGGTTCGCGTTGCTGCATGACCGCACCTCGTTCGTGTTCACCCGCGGCACCTGGTGGGTGCTTCCGAACAAGGTCTCGGTGGTCGGCGACTACACGTACACGTGGAACCTGGTGTCCTACGAGTTGACCGGGCGCGACAAGTTCTCCGCCGCGGACACGACGCTCGGCAATCGGACGGGAACGGTCGCGGACGACCCGCCTGATACTTTCTACCGTCTGCAGCAGCTCTCGCTGGAAGGGAGCTGGCACAGCAAGGGGAACTTGGACATTGCGGTGCGTTACGCGTTCGCCCAGTACGACGTGATCGACTTCTCGGTGGCAGGGCTGCCGCTGCTCGGGCTGACCACCGCCCGAACCGGGACGACGTACACGACGACGCAGACCGCACTATTCCTCGGGGACGAGCTCCAGTCCTATCGAGCCCATCGGTTCGCGGTGCTCCTGACTCGACGATTCTGACCCGGCAGCCGCAACAGGCTGCGCACTCCCGGGGGAGGCAGGCATGGGTGAAGCGGCGGAACACCGGATCGGCCGCCGATCCTTCCTGAACCTGCTGCTCGGGATCACGGCGGTCGGCTGGTTGGGTTCGATCCTGTTCCCGATTGTTCGCTACTTCAAGATCCCACCGCGCAAGGAGGACGAGCCGGCGAGCATCGTGGCGGCGAAGCTCAAGGACCTGAAGACCAACGAGGGCGTCATTTTCAAGTTCGGCTCGTCGCCAGGGCTGCTCGTGCTCGGGCCGGATGGCCAGCTCCGCGCGTTCTCGGCCGTCTGCACGCATCTGGATTGCACCGTGAAGTACCGGCCGGACATGCAGAAGATCCACTGCGCGTGCCATGGCGGCATCTACGATCTCACCGGGCGCAACATCTCTGGCCCGCCACCGCGACCGCTCACCCAGTTTCGCGTCGTCCAGAAGGGTGATGACGTGATCGTGTTCCGAGTCTAGGCCCGCCATGCTCCGCAAGGCCTGGCGGAGTGTCGTGAGCTGGCTGAGCGCGCGCTTGCCCATCGCCGCGATCATCGAGTTCTCCAAGCACAAGCAGGTTCCGGTCTACCGTGGCTCCGTCTGGTACTACTTCGGCGGCGTCGCGCTATTCCTGTTCATCACACAGGTTGTGACCGGCGTCCTGCTGATGATGTACTACCAGCCGGGCGCGCAGACCGCGTTCGAGTCCGTGCGCTTCACGGTCGTGTACGTGCAATTCGGCTGGCTCGTGCGCTCGATTCATACGTGGTCGGCGAACCTGATGATCGGCGCCGTGTTCATCCACATGTTCTCGGTGTTCTTCACTCGCGCGTTCCGGCGGCCGCGCGAGCTGACGTGGCTCTCCGGCATGGTGCTGCTGGCGCTGTGCCTCGGCTTCGGATTCAGCGGCTACCTGCTGCCTTGGAACACGCTGGCGTTCTTCGCCACCAAGGTCGGCACCGCGATCGTCGCCACCACGCCAGTGATCGGTCACTCCATCATGGAGATCCTGCGCGGCGGCAAGGACGTGGGCGCGGAGACGCTCACCCGCTTCTACGGGCTGCACGTCGCCGTTCTGCCGGCGCTGTTCACGGTGGTCCTGGCTGCACACCTGTTGCTGATCCAGATCCAGGGCATCCACGAGCCCGCGTCCTGGGAGGGCAAGGCCGAGTCGCAGAAGCGCACGATGCCGTTCTTCCCGAACTTCGTACTTCGGGACCTGCTGCTGTGGCTCATCGTGCTGAACGTCCTCGCGATACTGGCGGTGATGTTCCCATGGGAGGTTGGCCACAAAGCCGACCCCAACGCCTCTGCACCCATGGGCATCAGGCCGGAGTGGTACTTCCTGTTCATGTACCAGGCGCTCAAGTATTTCCCACCCAAGATCTTCGGTCTCGATGGAGACGCGGTGGGCGTGATGCTGTTCGGCGTGGGCGGCCTGATGTGGGCGCTCGTGCCGTTCTGGGACGCTCGGCTGCCGGGTGGGGCGCGCAACCGCGTGGTGACGTACGTCGGCATCCTCGTGGTGCTCGGCATCATCATTCTCACTGGGATCGGGCTCGCATGAACGCGCGTGCGGGCTTGTGGGTATTGCTTGGGCTCGCGCTGGCCGGGCTGTCGATTGCGGCCACCACGCCGCCTGCCCCGGTTACGGCGCCCACCGCCACAGCCTCTTCGGTCCCGGCGCCCCGAGCCCAGGACCAGTGCTTCGTGTGTCACAAGGAGATCGATTCCCCGGAGACCAGGACCTGGGAGACCGACGTCCATTTCGTCGCGGGCATGGGGTGCGCGAGCTGCCACGGCGGCGACCCCACGAAGGACGACGAGGAAGCCGGCATGAACCGGGCGATCGGGTACAAGGGCAAGATCCGCAAGGCGGACATTCCGGGACTGTGCGGCGAATGCCACGGCGCGAAGCACACAACCTGGAGGGAGCGGTACAAGCTCACGGACGTCGCCGACAGCCTCATGGCCGGCGTGCACGGCCAAGCACTGCGCGAGAGCGACAAGGGACCTCAATGCGTCTCCTGTCACGGCGTGCACGGCATCCTGCACGTGGACGATCCTCGGGCGCCGGTGGGCCCGCTCCATGTCGCACAGACGTGCGCGAACTGCCACAGCAACGCGAAATACATGCGGGAGTTCGATCCGCGCCTGCCCGTGGATCAGTTCACGAAGTATCTGACGAGCGAGCACGGCAAGCGCAATGCGGGCGGCGATCCGAAGCCGGCGACCTGTGTGAGCTGCCACTCGAACCACACCATCTACAAGGTGAAGGACCCGCGCTCGCCCGTGTATGCGACCAAGGCGCCCGCGACCTGCGCGAAGTGCCACGCCGACGTGAAGTACATGGCGAAGTACGACATCCCGACCGACCAGTACGACAAGTACCGCAAGAGCCGGCACGGGGTCGCGCTGCTCGAGCACTTCGATCTCAGCGCACCTGCCTGCAACTCGTGCCACGGAAACCACGGCGCGCTTCCGCCCGGGTCCGCGGACGTGGTTGCGATCTGTGGCAACTGCCACCAGTCGAACGCGGAACTGTTTCAGAAGAGCCCGCACAAGGACGTGTTCGCGAAGAAGAAGCTCCCGGGCTGCGTCGTGTGCCACGGTAATCATGACATCGATGCACCGACCGACGCACTGGTGAGCCTGGCGCCGAGGACACCGTGTGCCAAGTGTCATCGCGCGGATCGCTCGGACCGCTCGGCGCCCACAATTGCGAGCCTGCATGCGGTGCTCGACAGCCTGCACGCCGGACAGGCGGAAACGCTGAAGCTCTTGGACCGCGCCGAACAGCTCGGGATGGACGTGTCGGACGCGCGCTACGACTTGAAAGGTGCCCACCAAGCGCTCGTGGAGTCACGCGTGGCGATCCACTCGTTCCGCCTGGCGGAGCTGCGCGACGTGGCAGAACCGGGGATCGTCATCGTCTCGGCCGCCCACAAGTCGGCACACGATGCCATTCACGAGTACTACTTCAGGAGGAAGGGCCTCGCAGTCTCCACACTGATCGTGACGCTGATGGCGATCCTCCTCTACCTCAAGATCCGAGACATTGACAAGGAGGCTCGAAAGGGATGAGCACCCATCGTTTGGTGACCCTGCTCTTCGTGGCGTCCCTGGCAGGGGCGACGTTTGTGTTGGTGCGCGCGGACGAGCCGCACTCCGAGCCGCGCTCTCAGTACGTGACGGCGACCAAGTGCAAACGCTGTCATTCGTCCAGCAAGATCGGCGCCCAGTACAAGGTGTGGCTCGAATCGAAGCACGCGCACGCGTTCCTGTCGCTCGCCAGTGATTCGGCGAAGGTCTACGGGGCCCGCAAGGGGGTCGAGGACCCGCAGCAGTCGCCGGAGTGCCTCAAGTGCCACGTCACGGGTTACGGCGAGCCCGCGGACCACTTCGTCGCCGCGCGCGCCGACTCCGAAGGCGTCTCGTGCGAGTCCTGCCATGGCGCGGGCAGTGGCTACTGGAAGAAGTCGACCATGGCGGACATCGCTTCCGGCAAGGCCGAGGGGTCCAAGTTCGGTCTGTTGCTCCCGAAGGAGACCTGCGCGAACTGCCACAATGAGAAGAGCCCGGCCGGGACGTTCGTGGATTGGCCCGCCGACAGCGCCAAGATCGCGCACCCGATCCCGAAGGGCTACACACCCGAGCCGGACTGACGCTGCGGCCGAGATCGTCCCGCACGCCGCGCCAGCCACGCCCGCCCGACGGGACTCCGCGCCCGGCACCGAATTCCCGCCGCTCGCCAGCCGCCGCCCGGTCTACGAAGATTGTCGTTGCATCTACGATAATCGTCGTATAACGTGCCGTCATTCGGCCAATGGGAGGCTCAGCGACATGGCGGACAAGCGAAAGCAGCCGACGGCGCCAAAGCCCACTGACGCGGAGCTCGCGATCCTGCGCGTGCTCTGGAAGCTCGGGCCCAGCACGGTCCGAGAGGTGCACGAATCGCTGAGCGCCGCGAACGGCAGCGGCTACACCACGGTCTTGAAGCAACTCCAGATCATGACGGACAAGGGCCTGGTCGTGCGTGATGAAGCGCAGCGCGCCCACGTCTACGTGCCGCGCTTGAGCGAGCAGCGCACCCAGCGCCAGCTTCTCGGTGATCTCGTCGAACGCGCTTTCGGAGGGTCGCCGGCCAAGCTCGTGCTGCAGGCGCTCTCCTCCAGCCGTGCCACCGCTCAGGAGCGACGCGCCATCCGCGCGCTGCTCGATGAGCTCGAGGAGGGGAGTGCTCAATGAACCTGGCGCTTCCGAGCGGACCGCTCACGCAAGCTATCGGCTGGGCCCTGCTGCACCTCATCTGGCAGGGGGCACTCATCGCGGCATGTCTCGCGATCGTGCTCCGGCTCCTCACGGGCGGAAGCGCGAGCCTGCGCTACTTCGTCTCGTGCGCCGCGCTGGGGCTGCTCGTCATCCTTGGAGTCGCATCGGGGGTACGGTCCTTCCGTGTTGCAGAAGCCCCCGTGCCCGCCGCGCCAACGCAGCTCGGCTCGCCGCTGATCCAGCACTCGCCTGCTTTTCCGTC
>JAHFBW010000163.1 GCA_023249845.1 Candidatus Eiseniibacteriota bacterium | reverse complement strand
ACCCGGCAGGTGCGAGCGCGTGCCCCGCTCCAGCACCTCGAGCGCCGCCGGCGTGCCGACGCGCGCGAGGCAGCGTGCCACGGCGCGCCAGTGTGCATCGAGGCCGCGGGCGAAGAGCCCACCGCGCTTCAACTCCTCCTCCAGCGCCGGCAGGACGATCTCGCCCTGGCTCGTGATAGCGCGGTAGATCGCGAACCGCTCGTCCTCCGTCCGGGAGCGGAACGCGTCGTGGCGCATGAGGCGCACGAGGTGGTTCGCCACCGCGGGGTCGGGCGCGTGTGAGAGCTGCTGGAGCAGATTCATGAACAGCATCGGTTCTGCGTCAGCCATCATCTCGAGCAGCACGGGGTGGGCGAGGCGCGGCGATACCTGCGCGAGCGCCGCGACCACCTCGCGGCGCACGCGAGCTTCGGGATGCTTGGACGCCGCCGTGAGGTGCGGTGCGACCCGGTCGCCCCCGATCCAGCCCAGAATGTGAACGATATTGCGCACGACGTACCAGCGGCTGTCTGCAAGCCACGGCACGATGCGCTCCGGCTGCTCGCGCAGGCGCTCGGCGATGGCGCGCGCAAGCGGGCGCCGGACGCGGCGCTGCTGGCTCTCCGCGAGCAGGCCGATCAACCAGGTCGCCGCGTGAGGGCCGAACTCGTGCACGAGCCGCACGAACTCCTCGATCCCCGCGTCGTCGCAGTGGTCGAGCTTCTCCACTGCGCGCCGCGAGATGGCGTCCGACGCGGCGGAGAGCCCCGCGAAGAAGTGCTCCGTGGACCAGTCCGGGGCGCACTCACGGAGCTGGTGCAGCGACTCACGCGCGCTCGTCCACTCCCCCTCGGCCAGCGCCGTGCGCAGCGCTCGCGGCAGGAATGACGCGATCTCGAGGCGGTCGTCCGGCGTGACGTCCCCGGCGAGCGCCTGCTCGAGCACCGCCACAAAGCCCTTGGCGAGCGAGCGCTTCGATTCGCGCTCCCGCTCCATCTGGAACCGGGACACCTCGAGGTTCGCGTACGTCTCCAGCTCTTCCACCAGGTCGGCCGGCTCGACGCCACGCTCCTCCACGAGGCAGTCGTCGGAACGCGGACTGGAGGCGCTATGCCCCGTGGCGTCGCTCGAACCACCACCCGAGGATTTCGCGGGCCATGGCAGCGGCGAGCTCGTCCCAGCCTGCTCCTCGCCGCCCGAGTCGAGGTCGCCCTCGAGCGGGACTGCCGTCACGCTCAATCCCTGGATCCCGAGATCCCAGAACAGGGTGACCAGATCGTCCTCCTCCACCTGAGGCCCGGTCACGCGCAGGATCGCGTCGAGGAACGTCTCCACGTCCTCCGCTCGCATCTCCGGGTGGAACGTGAGCGTACGGATGCCGTCGCGATGGAACACCGCGGCGAGGTTGTCGTCGCGCGAGCTGGCCTGGTAGACCATGGCGCCGTTTCGCCGGAACTCGCGCGAACCCACGTCAAGCTGGAGCGGACCGCCTTGTTCAAACATCGCGGCGAGGCCGACAGACAGTTCACTCCGGAAGCGCACGACGGTCGGATTGTTCGAGTCGTAGAGCCGGCAGGTCTTGAGCGTCCGTCCGAGCTGCACGAGCCAGCCCGAAACCGCGGCCAGGTGCGTGGCCTCGGCGGCCTCGAGCGGCGCTTGATCCGATGCGCGTGACGGTGACGGCGAGTCCATGGGTCCACCAGCGGCTCGAGGCGATTCGCTGCCCTCGAGTCCATGAGCGAGAACACGGCGGCGCGAACGCGGAGGACGCGCGCCTGGGTCGGTGCACGGGGAGACTCGGGTAAGGACGGCCGTCGGGTCCGTGCGTCGCAACTGTTGTCGGCGCTTGGGCGGGCGGGATTTAGGCTCGGGAAGAGCGTCCTGAGACCCCGGACGCATCTGGAAGCGAGCTCCGGTCGCGCGCGGCCGTGACCGGGCTGGGCCGCGGTCAGCGCACCGAGAACCGGTCCGTGGCCGCCACCAAAGCCCGGGAATTGGCCGCGTCGTAGGCGCTGTGGCCGGAGTCAGCCGTGATCAGGAACTCCGCCTCGGGCCAGGCTCGGTGGAGCGCCCAGGCGCTCTCGGCCGGGCAGACCACGTCATAGCGTCCCTGGACGATCACCGCCGGGATGTGTCGGATCAGTGGCACGTCGCGCAGGAGTTGGTCCTCGGTCTCCAAGAACCCCCGATGGATGAAGTAGTGCGCCTCGATGCGTGCGAAGACCAGCGCGAACTCGTCCTCCTCATAGTGGTCGCGCATGGACGGATCCGGCACGAGCTTGCTCGTCGCGCCCTCCCACCCCGCCCAGCGTTTCGCCGCCGCCACTCGCACCTCCCGATCCGGGTGAGTGAGCCGGGCGTGGTACGCCCGCACCATGTCGACGCGCTCGGGCTCCGGGATGTGGGTCCAGTAGTGTTCCCACGCGTCGGGGTAGATCGCCGACGCGCCGCGTTGGTAGAACCACTGGATCTCCTGCGGGCGCAGCAGGAAGATGCCGCGCAACACCAGTTCGGTGACGCGCTCGGGATGCCGCTGGGCATACGCCAGTGCCAGCGTGGAACCCCAGCTTCCGCCGAACACCTGCCATCTCTCGATCTTGAGATGCGTGCGCAACGCCTCGATGTCGGTGACCAGATCCCAGGTCGTGTTCTCCTCGAGCGAGCCGACGGGCGTACTGCGGCCGCAGCCGCGCTGATCGAACAGCACGACGCGGTAGCGCTCGGGATGGAAGAACCTGCGCATCGCCGGCGACGTCGCGCCGCCGGGCCCGCCGTGCAAGAACACAACAGGTTTCCCATGCGGGTTCCCCGACTGCTCGTACGCGATCTCGTGCAGCGAGGACACGCGCAGCCGTCCGACGTCGTAGGGTTCCCGCGGCGGGTAGGCCCAGGTGAGCGAGTCCTTGGTCAGGTCGTCCATGCGGGTCGCGCCGTCAGCGCGTGATCACAACGCGTGACGTGAACAGCTTTCGACCCGAACGCATGCGAGCGAAGTAGATCCCGCTCGAGGGTGCCGAACCATCGTCGTTCGCCGCCCACGTCCGCGTCTGCCAGCCGGCTGGCTGCTCACCGTCCACGAGCGTTGCGACTCGCCGGCCCGTGACGTCGTAGAGGGAGAGCTCAACATCCGCCGGCACGGGGAGACCGAACCGGAACGAGGGTTGGCCTGGCGAGGGGTTAGAGCCGGCCAGCGCGAACGACAGCTCGCGCGGGGCGTCCGGGCCCACCGAGACCGAGGCGCAATCCCCCGCATCGGGCCCCAGGTCCCTGAACGGCTGCGAAACCAGGTTGTTGAAAGTGAGCGTGGACAGGTGCCAACCCGGGCCCCCGACGCCGGCGTCGGTGGCGACACGGAAGCGCACGCGCACGGTCTGGCCCTGGTACGTCGTTCCGAGGCTCGCGGTGGTGGTGACGAGGGCGGGGTAGCCGGGGCTGTTCGCGACGTACGCCCCCCGGCCGCCGAGCGGGTTGCCGGACAGGTTGTAGAGCGTTCCGCCGTAGAGCGTGCTGAGCGAGAAGCCGATGTCCGTCCAGTTCGCGCCGCCGTCGGTCGAGAGTTCCACCACACCGCCGTCGTAGTACGTCGAGCCGCTCGCCTCGAACGAGAATGAGTGCGTGAACGAGAACGAGAACGAGCCCGTGGGTCCCACGGCGAGCGGTGGCGACGTCAGCGTGTGGTCGGAGATGTTCCCGTAGTCGTCACCGTGGAAGCGGTGGTCCCCCGGGGCGACCTCGATGACACTCCACTCTCCATCACCTACCGGAGTCCCGGCCGACGCCCAGGGTGGCGACAGCGTCTCGACGGACTCGGTGAACGACGGCACTTCGTCCACGTTGCCGAGGATCGTCGCTGTGGTGGCGTAAGGCCCGGCGATCGCAAGGCCCGGGTCGTTGTAGGTGCCCGTGACGTCCACGAATTCGGGCCCGGACGCTCCGGTGAGCTCCATTGGCACCGAGACGGTGGCGGACCCAAACGGCGCCATGGACGGAAACGTGCGCGTGTTGCCGGCGGGGAACGACACGTGCGGGTTCGAGCTCGACAGCGTCACGGTGGTGTTCGAGAGCGACTCGGAGCCGTTGTTCTTGAGCGTGAGGAGGAACGTGCCCACCTCACCGTTGTCGAGGTAACCGTCCGAGTCGCAGTCCCTGTAGGACGGGAACAGCTGGCGCGACGCCACGCCGAGCATGCCCCCGGTGACGAAGCTCTCCACCACCGGGATGTTGTTGGCCGCGTAGCGGTCGGGAGCCACCGCGCCCGCTCCCGCCCCGCGCTTCGCGAACGCGCCCCAGAACGCATGGAAGTCGTCCACATCGTTCGTGTAGGCCGCGAGCAGCAGCGCATCCCGTGCTTCGAGCAGCGTGGGCGCGTTGGGTGTGAGCTTGTAGCCGAGCACGAGGTAATCGCGCATGCGCTGCTGCGCCTCGGCGAACGTGAGCCGGATGTTGTCGCGAAGCAGCGACGTGTAGCACTCCCACAGCATGTTGCACCACACCTCGCCCGTCCGGTGGACTTCGGCGTTCGAGCTGCCATCCTGCCCATAGGCCGTGGGCGGCCCGATCGGCAATGCGACGCCGGCCTGGATGTGCTTGAACGTGAGGCCGTTCTTGTTCAGGTCCGAGGAATACGGGCAGCGGCGGATCCCGAAGTACCACACGTTCGAGCTGCCCAGCGACGGATAGAGCGCGTAGCAACCCATGCCGTACGTGCCGTTCCAGTTCGCGTTCGCGCCAACGAGGATGTCCTCCGGACGGGCCGTGAGCAGCAGGGCGTGAAAATCGGCCCACCCCTCCCCGAGACCACCCGACATGTTCGTGGACAGGCCGGCCGCGTCTCCGATCAAGCGGTTGCTGATGAAGTGGCCCCACTCATGCGCGACGACCTGGTTGTCGATCGTGCCGTCGCGCTGGAGCGACGGCTGGCGATACATCTGAACGTTCACCGTGCCACTGCCGAGGGCCGTCTTGAGCGTGTTGCCCGTGGCGAGCGTGACGGAGAGCGTCGGAATCGTGATGCCCGCGAGCACGCCGCCCATGCCCGGCGGCGTAGAGCCACTGACATTGTCGGCGATGATCACGCCCAGGGCGCCGGCGTTCTGCGCCGCTTGCGCCTTGATCGGGAAGCCACACGTGCCGCGATCGAGCAGCACGATCTTGCCTGCCACCGCGTTCACCAGCGCACTGCAGCCGTCGTTGACTGGCGCGATGGCGTCCGCGCCCAGGACCAGGTCCCCCGTCACGTTGAAGCTCTGCGGTCCGAACGTCGTGGAGATCCCCACGGCGTAGGTGCCCGCGATGCCGCCGGGCGCGTTCACCTGCATGTAGATGAATGGCGTCGGGTTGAATACGTACATCTGCATGCGGCCGGGCGAGCCGTCGGGAGGCGTGCTCATGTTGGCGTTGTTCGTGCCGCCGTAGTCCTGAGCCTCCGATCGCATGGCATCACCACCCAGACCGCCGCGGCCGAAGTTGTTCGCCTGACCGTTCCCCGAGAGCTCGTCGAAGCCCGAGTCGTAGTACCAGTCGTGGAAGAAGTTGTTGTCATAGAAGAGCTGGGTGATCGCCGCCATGCGCTGGTCGCCGCTCGCCCCGGGAGCCAGGTTCACGTCGTACGTCCGGTCGAACGTGTTCGCCGCTGTCGTGGTGGCGCGGAAGTCGCCGGCCGTGAGCCCATCCGGCGAAACGAGGTCCACGTAAGCGTCCACGTTGTTGCCCTGCGTCTGGGTGGCGCCCGGCGCGAGCCACGGATCATTCGTTGAGATGGGACCGTTCTGGAGCAAGAGGAGGTCCGGGCTCACGAACCCCGGGGCGTAGAAGTCGGGAAGCCCGGTGGGATGTGGTGAGGGCCCCGTGCCCTGCGGACCATCGTGAGGGAGCCGCGCGCCCGTGGTCTCTGCCCACACCCGGTAGCTGAACGAGTCGAACGCCATGATGTCGTGCCGGAACAGGACGCGACCGTCGGCTGCGTCGAGCACATAGAGGTAGGCCTGGTCGGGCGACATCAACTCCACCTGCCACGCCGGCACCAGCACGTCGGGCATGTGGAAGAGTGTCTTCCGCACCCGCACAGGTCCCGCGGGTTCGAGTCCGTCCGGCCACGAGGCGACGGCGTCCGAGATGTCGAAGCGGAGTCCGTCCGCCGAGGGCTCCGGGCGCTGCCGTATGGCGTCGGCGCGCGGCGCCTGGCCCGCGAAGTCCTCCAGCGCGAGCCGCAACGCGCGCTCGGCGGGCAGGCGGAACTCGAGCCCGGCCGAACGCGCGATCATGGCGCGGCTCGGGATGTAACCCGACACGGCGACCAGCTCGTGGCCGCGATCCATGAGCACCTTCACCTCGTCGCGGAACACCGGGATGCCGTCCACCGCCTGCCGGAACGACACCAACACGCCTCCCCGGCCGATGTCGTGCACGTCGCGAAGCGGCGCTTCCGACACGTCGCCGGCCTCGAGCCCGTAGAAGCCGGCGACCTCGCCCAAGTGGCGGCGCGCCACGGCTTCGACCGAGCCCCGCGGGGACCGAAGCGCTGACACGACTGGGGCCTTCGCGCGCACCGCCCAGAGCAGTGTGGGCACGTCGTAACGAGAATCCAGGCTCGACGGGGTCGCGAGCCGGGTGAGGGCGACACTCGCGCGCGCCCTCGCCGCCTGCGCTCGAGCCGCGGCAGCGGGACGCAAACCCGCGCTGGCGTCGAACTCCGGACGAGGGCCCGCTCCTGCCCGGTTAGAGGCGAACAACAGGAGCAGAACGGCGACGAGCGTGCGACCGCAGCTCGAACGCGTGGGCATGGGTGAGCCTTTCGGATGAACCGGTCGGTTCGCGGCCCCACCGGTGTCGGGGCGATGGCCTGACGAGCAACTTGTGAAGGTTAGCTGCGGCTCGCGGGGCTCACAACGGCATTCTCGGAAACGGGCTCGCGTCGGAGCCGCGTCCCGCCAGGCCGGCGCTGGGCGCGACGAACCGGGCGCTGGTCCCGCGTCGCTGGTGGCCGCCGTCCGCTTGCGGGCACTGTGCGCTCGACCGGCCCAACCTCGACCGTGGAGACGATCATGCGCATGCCGGTCCCGCCCGCAGCTCACCGCGCGGCCTCCCTCCTGTCGCGGCTTCGTCGCGACCGGCGCATCCTCTCGCCGCTCGCGCTGGTCGCGACACTCCTGCTTCCCGTCCTGACGGCGCACGCCCAGGCACCCGCATTTCAGTTCGCGTGGGGCTCCGCCGGCACGGGTTCGGGCCAGTTCCAGTTCGCGCATGGGCTCGGCGTTGGCCCCGACGGCTCGGTCTACGTGGGTGACACGCTGAACGGCCGCGTCCAGCGGTTTGACGCGGCAGGCGGTTACATCTCGCAATGGGCGGCGGGACTTCCCGGTGGGCTGGCCGTGGATCCGACCGGCAACGTGTTCGTGATCGACACGAACACCAATCGCATTCTCAAGTTCGATGGCTCCGGTACGTTCCTCGTGTCGTTCGGCGGCACGGG